>NZ_JAOQJK010000001.1:0-300000 GCF_025567045.1 Barnesiella propionica
ATAACGGCACTCCGTTGAATTTTTATATTTACATAAATCCCTATGCGGAAGGTGACGAATTTACCATATACGACTTTAAGGCTGAACAAGTAGGTATGTTGTCGGAAGTATTAGGAAAGAATATGACGACTAATATGGTACGTGATACGGCTAATGTAGCCGAGACCGGAGGTGTAAAAGAGGTTATTCCGGCGCAACATCTTATAAATTTGGAAATGGAACCTAAAGAAGTATTGTTCTCTGATGCCATTCCCCATGTTAGCGGAAATATGTTAGGGAGCGGAACGATAGAAAAACAACCGGACGGAACCTGGCTGGTGGATATTGTGCAACCGGCTTCGGAAAGCCCCGGTTCGCGTCCGGTTATTAGCCTAAATTTTGGAAAGAATATTGAAATTGAATTTGGGGTAAATTATCGTTTGACCGTAGTGTTTGAACCGACAACGGACACGGCTAACAAAAAAAATATATGTAATGTATGGTTTTTAAGGAGCGACCGTACTACTCCTTTTTACGTGTATACGTCATCTGAACAGGTATACGGGGACCAGTTAAATAATGAAAGCACGGCACAGGTGGGTAGTGTAAATTTATATCTGGTATCGTCTAATGCACCTTTTCAGGTGAAATTGGTAAGTATGAAATTGGAAAAATTAGGTTATAGGAATAATGCCAAACTGGCGTATGAGAATCCGTACAATCCCGTATATGTGAGGACATTTAACGGCGCGGCGGTTAATAACGGGGATGCTACGGAGATTGTAAACAACCAGGACGGGACATTTACAATCAGTCAAACCGGAAAAGATTCTCAGGGGCGTTCTACCTATGTATTACATTCATTTACTGCTATCCCGACGACAGCCGGTAAAGAATATGATGTTACGCTGCAATGGACATCGCCGGATATTGCCAAAACTTTAACCCGAATAATAGTATTGTCCGGTATTAGTTTTCCCATACAATTAACGGGGAACAAGAATAGCGTTACGGCACGGATAACGGCTATTCAGTCATCTATAAGCAGCTTGTCGGTATATCCTGAAGATAATGATACACCGTTGGAATTTACTATTAAAAATATCACAGTGAAAGAAGTATTATAAAAAGAGGTTTTATTATGTATGCAAAATTGGAAAACGGGGTTTTAATTCCCTCTCCCGGTCACATAGGGAACGTATTTAATCCGAATGCAGAAACCTTGCTTGAGCATGGTTATAAGCTTGTAGTTTTCCCGGATGTTACGGAGGTTTCAGAAGGAAAAGAAGTTTATGAAGAGACAGAAACCGAAATAATCGTGAGTTATGAGGCGGTTGTATAACTGGGTAACAGGTCATGTGCCAGATAAGGTGCTGCATCTGGCGGTTTGTTTTATCGTGTCTTTAGGAAGCTGGGAAGTGGCTGTCGGGTTGGCGGCAGGACGTGAATCGGGGAATATTGCATATCCTGAAAGGTACGGTGATAGTCTTCTGGATTTGTTTTTTGACGGGATAGGTATTGTTACAGGGGTTTTAATTAAATATTTATTATGTGATGATGGAAGAGGTATTTAACACATTACGGAACTTGGTAGTATCTACAATATCGATGTTGCTTGCTTATTTTGCACCTGTAGGTAACTTTGTTTTCGTTATCTTTTTTGTTTTTCTGGTGAATTGTGTTGCCGGGTTAATCGCTGATATTTATGCGAATGATGAGCGTTTCCGGATAAAGAAATTTTTTCGTTGCTTGGTTGAAACGATGGTTTTTTACATGATAGTCGTATGCATTTATACGGTTGGGGAACGGATGGGGAATCCGGCCGGAGCAATACAATGTATTACGGGTGTGGTATACGCGGTTCTTTATTTTTATTCTGTTAATGTATTGCGAAATGTGAAGGAAATATTGCCGTCAAGCCGGGCCATTGCTTTTTTATATTATGTCGTTAGTTTTGAAATGCTTAAGAAAGTGCCTTTTTTGGAAAATTTTGTCAGGAGGGAGGAAAATAGATGAAATATTTTACGATACAGGAACTTTGCGCAAGTGATACGGCGCGAAAAAAGGGAATAGATAATACGGCTCCGGGCGATGTAAAAGTAAGATTGTCTACTTTGGTGGAAAAGGTTCTTGACCCTTTGCGCGAAAGATATGGGAAGCCGATCAGGGTGAACAGTGGTTATCGATGCCCGATACTAAATAAGGCTGTAGGAGGTAAACCGACGAGCCAGCATTTGAGAGGTGAAGCGGCGGATATTACGGGTGGCACTGTGGAAGAGAACCGCAAATTGCTGGCTTTATTAAGTGATATGGAGTTTGACCAGTTGATAGATGAAAGTAATTTAACGTGGATTCATGTGAGTTACCGGGCCGGTAATAACCGTAGACAATTCTTGAAATTATGAAGGGACTGTTATATCTTGTTATTGTCTGGTTTGCCGTGTCCTGTACTCGGACGGTTTATATTCCAGCAATACGCACACAGATTGCAAAAGAAACAGATACGTTGGTGGAGACGCAGTTGGTTCCCTATCGGGATAGCGTAGTGACAGAAGATACGGTGAGCTATCTGGCCAACCCGTATGCAGAGAGCTGGGCCGGAGTAATAAATGGTAAATTGTCACATTCGCTTAATATTAAGGATTCACCGGTGACAGTACCGGGGAAGGTTTACTATTTTTTTGTGCATGATTCGGTAGGTTACCCGGTGAAAGGGGATACAGTTTACCGGGAGCGTGTTCCTGGATGGTGCTGGTGGACGCTGGGAATTGGGGGGGTATGTTTAATGATTTTTATCGGTAAAGTTTTCAGGATATGGTGAACGGCAGAGCCTAACTTGATGTGAAATAATCTCAGGAAAATCAGCTTGTATCGTGGATGGATAGTTAACAAATAAAAGAGGGAACATAAACAACGTATATAATTTTGTTCATTATGAAGGAAATAACTCTTATTGTAAACCGGGCCAGCGTATATGATGAGGTAGCTAAAACAACAAGCTATACCGGAGCGAAAATGCAAAATGAAGATGAGACAGCATACAACCGTATATTTACAACGGATGAGGATCAACAAATGCTCGAAAGATTTTGGATTGAGGCTTGTCATATCGCCACTGACAATTTCAAACCATTTATTATGCATGTGAGTAAATATACTGAAAGCGACTACATAGTAAAACTTAAATTGTCATCATCGTTTGACGAGAATTTAAATGCTACGACTGAATCTTCTTTATTCAGTTTCTTCGTTGTCACAATAGTAGCAAAATGGTATCAATTCACCAATAAAGGAGAAACAGAATATTATACCAACTATGCTACAAAGTTAATGACAGATGTAATGCGTAAAATTTACTGGAAGAAAAAACCAAAGCGAATCGCTCCAACGAAAAAGTAGTCCATAAAATAATATAAATAATATGGCCAAAAAGACTATCAGCATTACTCTCTATTTGTCGGAATTGATTTACGATGTACAGAATAAAACTTATCTCACCGCCAGAAGTCGCTATAACGGCAATAACTACAAGGAAATAGCGAATATGCAAGCTGATGACGATGACGAAAATTCTAATCAAATTATACGGAGTATCGGTAATGCTTTTGCCATTTTGAAAACAAAATTGTGCGAGTATATATTTGACAGCGGAGATACTGCTTCGGATGAACAAATAATAACAGAGGGAGAATTGACTCTTACCCTTGAAATGCCTCATAACTATAATCCGGCAACCAGAAAAACTATAGCATCGGCTATGCACCAGTTTATTGTGGATAGTGCCGTAGGTGACTGGTTTATCATTACCAACAAAAGTGATGCTACCGATTATATGACAATGGCGGCAGCGCAGCTTGTGATAATCAGGGAGGCTATAAACAAACGGGTACGCCCGACAAAACCAAATATTTAAGGATATGGAATGTCATTATACATATAAAATGTCCGGAGGAAAAACACTGGTAACATTGCTTTTTAAACGGGAGGAACTGCTCTACGATATAGAGAACTATTCATATGTTGAGGGTGATGTAATGCAAACGAATGCAGAGCATGAACGTCACCAAGTGACAGACGTAGGCCAAGATGGAAATATAGACCGAGTTACCCGTGTGCTCGACCTGGCTCATGCAGAGTGTGTGAATATGCTTTATCCTTACACAAAGCAGCCTGTGGATATTAAAGAGGGAAGGGATAATACTCTCACAGAAATGCAAGAATACGAAATAAGGATGGTTGTACCGGGCGAAATGTCAAAAACGACTATAACCTTGCTTGAACGGCTCATCCATGAATATATGGTTTACAGAGTTCTTTCGGATTGGATGAGTATTACGAAACCTACAAGCAAAAGGAATTGGCAAGAAAAGTTAGACGACATAGAGGAAAAAATATATACCTGTATTAACACCAGATGCGGAAGGATAAGACGAACTCAAACCCCATTCTAAATTATATTTTCAAGGTAAATTTATTTGTATTAAAGAAGTGAAACGGCTAAACCTGTTAATTTGGTTTAGCCGTTTTATTGTGTTTATCTGGGTTGGTTCAGTAACCGCTGCGTATACTGTACGGTACAACTGAAAATACTTTCTCCCTTATTAAGATTACAAAGCAAAACTATGCAAAAATACTTATAAGCACTTCCACGGAAGCCACGCAAATAGTGGTCGGCGGAAGACCATATCAATTGCCAATTGAAAAGGTCCCGAGAGCCGTAAAGTATAGTCTGTACGTGTCCTTTACGGAACCTGCCACGCTGAATAATCGTATCGACTGTTTTGAGAATGTCTGGTGCATCGAGTTTGAACGGCCGAGTAACGAGCAATCCTCTAACGCTTGTGAGCGTAATATCGGTATCAGAGAAATCGACTAATGATCCGCTGCCGGTCATGGCAAAAGCTTCCGGGTAGGAATTAACGCCATAGGCAATGTTACTCGGCATCATACCCCATTTTTTACTTTCCAGCGAATAGATATAGGCATAAACGCAAGAGGTATTATAAACTATTATGCGCTGATGGGTATAGTCGTAGAGCATTCGGCATGCGGAGAGGAACTCACGAAACGGAAGATAATTAAATTCTTCAACTGTAAATCCTGCCATATCTATAATTTCGGAACTTTGAGGTAATGAAGCAAGCGAAAAGTATTCTTCTGCATCAATGGTATCGGAAAGACACAGGCTATTTGAACCGGAGATAATCATAATGCCGCGGCGGGTTGCAAAGAGGACAGCACTATCAATCTGGGTAATACTGTCGGGATTAATACAGACATCACGAGTTACGGGCTGTTTCGCGGAATATGTACCTGTGGAAGATACTTCCATAGCCCAAACACCTTCGGTGGTAAAAGCGTAGAGGGGAAACTGACCGAACTGCCCTTGAGACAAGGCTTTTACAGCAGCACAAATGCCTAAAATAGTACCTGTACCCACTGTGTTAACTCCAGTAACCGGATAGGAAAACGGATTGTTTATTTCGGAAGTATAAATTTTATTGGGTATATCGATCGTTGTATCGGAAAGAGGAGAGACAGCCGGAATATCGCCTGTTGCCTTAGTCAAATAATCCCAACCGTCAAAATAAAAAGCTCCGTTGAGAAAGTTATGTTGTTCGAGGGGGACTTCATAGTAAATCGGTATCATATTACCGACGGATATAACAGCCTTATACGCATTTATATTGGGGTAAAAGAAGTATAGCAAGGGTGCATAAAACCCTATAAGCCCGGTATCTCCTCTCACTACAATGTCTTTGCCGTCTTGTTTTATATACACAAATACACTCACACGTTCGGTATAATCATCGGTATAACCAGGAGGACTATATTTATCGACATAGCCATCGGAGAAAGTGAACAATGCGGATCCATTAAAACCATCGAACAACTGTTTTTTGATGTTGGTGATGTTCAATCGCTGATTATAAACGAATGAGTAACGGGGTATGAGTTTATCGTGGCTGTCATAGTCGTCACTCATTACTTCGCGAGTAACTAACGATTGCAAATAATCTTCTTCTACCTGAATGAGTGTACGGACGGTAGTGAGCTGTTCTACTTTGATACTTTCCAGAAAATAGAATTGGGCACAGCTTTTTATATCTTCTTTTACATCGTCTTTACTGCGCTGAGGTATCATCAAACGTCCGGCCGGATGGGTTAGCTCCGATGGGGAATAAGTGAACTCATAGAGCTTGGCAAAGCTATTCTTCTGATAACGCAACGGATAAAGGGAAGTACTTGCAGTCTGATTAACATGCTTACAGATGCAATAGCTGTCGGATATATCGAGATTAACAAATTTCGTACACTCTCCGTTCTGGTCATAGGTATAGACGGGCTTTGAAACAAATATATCGACGGATCTCACAATATCTTTCCAATTTTGCAACCGTGTAATATATGCCTCACCTATAACGGCATAATCAAGTGCATGAAAGACTCCGGCCACTTGCAATGTGGCACTGGTATATGAACCTTTACCTGTGATGTGTTTATAAAAGACTTGCGGAGCGAGGTCGGAGGAACAAACCATCAGAACCGGAGCTGAATGTTTGGTAAGTGTCCCGTCGTACAAACGATATGCGTAGCGTAAAAGGAAGGGATAGATAAATTTCCCTTTGCTGGTGGAGTGATCGGAAATAAACTTATTTACCTTGGCTAATACCTGACTTGTAATTTTTGATTTATTGGCATCAGAAAATTCATTCCATATATCACCCTCATTTATGCTATCGAAAGAAATACTGAACTCATCGGTACTTTTCATCTCTCCTTGCAACCCAAAAGCAATAGGACATTCGGGAATTTCGGTACCGAGATACAGATAACCGGTGGCACCGCCTTTCCAAAGGAAATAATGTGTACCATCGGAAGCAAGGGCTATAAGCGTATTGCCAATGGCATTGACCTGATAAATCTCGGTATCGGAAAAACTACGCAAATGTGTAAATGTATCATTTCCTAAAGTCCACGAAAGATTATTGGTATTATCGTCCTTTACTATATAGTGATTATAGTTAGAGGTGTGGTGAATGAATACCACACCTTTGCCGTAGGGCAACGAAAATATTAGCTTGGGTGGAAAAACGGGTTTAAGGGATTCTTCTTCGGGAATAAGTCCGATAACACCTGCCAGATCACCATCGAGACATTGATAGTCGGATGGCATAGCCGTAAATCCGTTGTACTTTATTTCTTTTATCATAACAAGATATTATTATTTGTGATAATTGTTACGGCCTTTCCGACCTCGTAATGGTTTACAAGCTCCCCTATGGGAAAAGCTATACGTTCTTTTGCGTTGCATCTTTCAAGTATTATTTTACAAAGACGACTGCTGTATGTACGGAAGTTCCTGCATTTCGGGGAACGGTTAGTAGGGATGCATTGTGCCTCATGCCTTCCGAGATTATTACCTGAAGCATGCAGGCGCACATATAAATAATATTCGTATCCATCGGTACAAATATCAATTACATCGCCACGAGAAATACCCAGCAAACGCGCTACGCGAGCCGTAATATCTATGCGCCCATTTTTATAAAAAGTAATGTCGGGCCGACGTGTTGTATTACCAAGCAGTTTTTCCATGGTGCGGTCTAACAAGTTCGAAATACTCCATATCGCAAGTGCGGCATACTTTCACAGATAGTTTACACCGAGAATTTGCAGGAATGGAATAATCAAAGAAAATACGATTTACAGTGGGACAAAGACTTTCAAATCCGATACACCGGTATTTAGAGTTATATTGAATATCGGACAAATGCGTCTCTACGTCTATTTTGGGATTTATTGTAAACGCATAATTGCCCGATGATGGAACATAAAACATAAAGACACGAGCAATTTCAAATTCCATCACACCCATTTTTCTAAACAGAAAACGAGAGAATGTAATAGAATTGTCGCCAGAATCGGCAATGACATAAAGTAAAGGTAATGACTTATATAGCCAATCAGTAATTTTTTTAATCATAATACGAAGTTAGTAAATGACATTCGACATCACATTTTATCAGTTAATTTAGCGACAGGGATAATCTTTTCGGGAACGGAAAGATATTGTCTCTATGTAGAGAAATGAACGAGTTGTTTCTAATTCCCGACGATGTGCATAGGCTGTTTCTCGAGATGCAAATATGAATGAACATACTTCATAACGGTCTGTGCCACGCATATTAATAACGTTGGCATAGTATCGATGCCCAAAAACATGGGCAATGATACTTTCTATTACAGTTTCTTTTGACATTGTTTTCTATTTTCTTGTATATTTGTGACTTAATTTTAATGAACATGGAAAATCTTAATGATCCTGATAAACTGGAGTCTTATAAAGGTCCTGGAGCTTTTTTTCCTAAATATGTGGATGAAAGAAATTCTCGTAAAATAATGCAAAAGCAATTCGACCTTATCAAACAGAAAGAGCAGGAAATCATTGAACTACGTAAATACAGAGAGGAAAGCCGAATATCGGCTAAACGATCATTTAAATTTGTTATTCTCGGAATAATTATCGCTTTGCTTACTCTTATTGCTACCATAATTGGGTGGTTTATTTAGAGTATTAATTTACTTGGATAATATTTCTCTAATTCTGGTGATAGGTTACGAGTTTCTTGCAATTCTTTTTCAAATTCAGATATTCTTAGCTCATTTTTGTCAACGGCTATTCTGGTTATAAAACAATGTACTTTTATACCACTATCGGTCAGACCTTCCCATATCCGTGCTGGGACACCATTTAATTCTACTATTTTATTTGTATTTTCAATTATTATTTTCATCACTGTAAATTTTATGGATTATAGAATAAATTCTTTGTAAATTTCCAGGAACTGCTTACCCGCATATTCCGCTAATTCAGCACTTTTAAAACAAAGGCGCAACCCGCTACCCGTAGACGCATCCAAATAGCCGTAACCCACACTGTAGAACACGAAGCCCGAAGAAGAATTTGGGTAGAACCAGAGCATCCACTTCTTTTGATTCTCATCATTCCAGTTGGGTTTCCAGCCCTCATTCAAAGCCTCTGTGATAGTTTTAATTTTCCTGTAGGCAATTTCATCTTTTGTAAATCCATTAATAAATGAAAAACTTTCATTAATAGGATCAATACCTAATTCTTCACACGCATCTTCATAGGTTTTAATACGGTCTGTTACTTTCTGGGAAAAGAATTCTTTTCCAAAAGTATCTTCCAACATGATTTTCAATTCGGGAGAAGCCGTATTATAAATAATTTTTGCTTTGCTTTCGTCAATTTGCAATGTTTTCATTTTCTCTATTTTTATACTATTTTATTCTCAATATCCGTTGTTTATTTATTGTTACTCCGGTTATATGAATACCTCCTTCTTCTATCAAAGAATTAAGTTCTTTATCCATCGATTAATTTCTGCAGATCTTCTAATGATGCCATTATTAGCGTATTTGTATTTCCTGTGCCCATAGCGTTATTAAAATTTAAACATTAATTGTTTTTGATGCCATTGTAAACGCCTCTTTGCCCTTTCATAATATCCTGTATGTTTTTCTATTGCTGTAAGGCTGAATTCCAAATCATGACATGCAATCAGCATTAATTAGTGTAATATTTCCAAACTTTTCAGGTATCATTTTATCACTATATAAATTTCTTGCCTTAACGGTATAGGCAATACACCTTATTTTCCGTAACGGTAAGCATATAAACTTCAAGTTTTCTTTTCTTTGAATTGATTATCCGGATTAGTTCCGGTTGAATTGGATTCTTTTTAATTATCATCCTTATTTTGTTTTTTAAGTATTAGAGTACTGGAAGCATATCTTCTTACCGCCCGATTACTATCTTTTTCCAACTCTGTCAATATTTCCACCAAGGTATTTGGATTTCCAGCGACAAAACTTCTTACCGCCCAATCACTATCTTTTGCCAATTCTGATAATATTTCTACCGAGGTATTTGGATTTCCAGCGACAAAACTTCTTACCGCCCAATCACTATCTTTAGCCAATTCTGATAATATTTCCACCAAGGTATTTGGATTCCAGGCAACAAAACTTCTGATCCTCCAATCACTATCTTTAGCCAACTCTGTCAATATCTCCACCGGGGTATTGGGGTTTTCGGAGACCACTATATTATTATTTTTCATGACTGTATTTATTGATTAAAAAGGTAATTCCTCTGCTTTTGCGTATTTGGAAAGATATTCATTTGCGTGCTTAACTTCTCTTCCGGTATAGTTGTCTGGATCATTTGCAATTTGATAATATTTGTCATATTCTTCGATAACAGCCTTTGCAAAGTCACGACTTTCTACAAAAGTTTTTGCTTTTTCAAGAGCTTCAAGGGCTTTTTCTCCTTCTTCGATTTCTAACTCTATTCCTACGACCTCGTTCTGATAGTTTCCGAGGTTGAAACATTTTTGATAATAAATTTTTGTTGCTTTCATTTCTATTCTGTTTTGATTAAATTTTCTGTAACGCTTCCATGCATTCAAAAGGAAAAGATGTGTTTAAAACGTCATACACTTCGTCGGGTATATTATCCTCGTTTTCAAAATCACCTTCTACACTTTTTGCCCCTGTTGAAGTAGCAATATGTCTCTCTTTAAACTCTTTGCCATTAATGGTCACAGTACTTTCCCAACCTTTGGGAGTTACTTCAATTATTATCTTATTTATTTTCATACCCTTTATTAGTCATTTAGAATTGGATTAATTTTTGCAATTCGGAAATAGCTTCCAAATCACGTTCTGCCTTTTGTCTGAGACTATCAACTGTTTTATATAGCTTCTCTTTTTCCTTAACAGTTGCCAGTCGCCAATCTGTTATTCCCTCCCACACCCCGAAAGGATTAACATTGATGACTTCCGAATCTATACATGCATAATCCCTAAATTCACCGTTATTATAGTCTCCTTTCAAGATGGAAATTATATTTTGGGAATCACTTACAAGTATATCCCCGTCTTTGAAATTAGTACCTTCCATAATGTTCCTTTCTACCGTTTTGTTTTACGCTAATTGATTAATAAAATCTTTCAACTCGTCACAGTCACACTTACCAGCATCTTTTTTAATCTGGCAACAGCCGGACGAGCCAAAGCGACAAGCGTTTTTATACGCTTCAATAGCTTTTTTCGTCAAATCCATCTCTGCCATTTGAACTGCCTGATGAGCCACAGTAGAATTAATCATCTTGTTTCTGGCATTATATTCTACCTCCATTGCCGTTACGTAATCCCTTGCTTCTTTTGATTTCATAAATACTCCTTTCTTCTTAGTTACGCGTTAGTTATTAACTATTTAATTTCTTCCATTCTATCGCTACTTTCTGCATTTCATCAAGTATTCTTTCTGAAAATGCTTGCCAATCAGCTTGCCAAGTTTTTGTACAAAAAAGCGGAACAGGGCTATCATTCAAATAAAAATCAATCCATGAATACCCCTTTACGCTATCATAATTGTTTCTTCTATATCTAAGTATAGGACGAAGTTCTCCTGATAGATAAGATTCTTTGTCCTTATCCAAAACCTCTATTAGCAATTCTTTCCTTTTGCTCATTACTGTTCTGATTTGAATTAATAAAAATATTCAGGCTCTCTTTTCTTTGAATTGAAAGAAATCGTATGAAATATGGCTCAATAAACTCACTTGGAATTTTAGTTAATTCATCCATTGTTAGTACCTGAATTTTGTGAAGTGAATAATCGCCATAGGTTTGGTGTGGTCATAAGAGACAAACCAAGAACGCCAATCCTCGAAGTCAAGCCCGTCATTGGAAGCCAGTTCACGAGCGTCAAAACAAGGGGCGTAACCGAGTAAAGCAGGAACGCCTGTCGCTAATGTTCGGGCGGTTATCTGTTCCACTCGCCGGAACGTCAGTTTTTGCAATCCGATACCGTGCTCCCGTGTTATCCGAGCAATTTCAACCTGTGGACTATGGTACGGTTTGTCCGTCCACTCACGAACAGAAATGCAAGCCTCGCCACGTTCAACCTGTTCAAACCGTTTCTTCCAAAGGTCATAGTTTGCCCGGATTGTGTGCAGCTTTATCGGCGCGTTGTGTTTCAAACATTCATCACATTCTGGATAGTTCGTGTTCCGGTATTTCGGGGGACAGAACTGACATTGTTGCCCGAACCTGAATTTTTCTTTGAAAAAGGTCTTTTCCCCCTCTTTTCTGTGTCCTTTCGGAAACTTTCGGGATAGTGTAATAACATACGTTTTCATAACCGTTTATTTTACAAGTGTTTACGCCGCCATTCTTAACAGCTTGATATTTAGTTATTTTGTAATTCTTAAAAAAGAGTTGGTAACTTTCGTTCTACTGTGCAAATAGTATCGTTATGGCTTCCACCGTGCGCAACCAACAATATTTCTATAAGTTCAAACCCTCTTTTTTTCCCAATACCTGAACTATTCCAACCAAAGCACATTACTATACCATTTGGTTTAACAATTCTTGCTATTTCATTTATGTGTTTAGTTCTCCAACTACTTTGAGTGGTTTCGGACGTTACATCTAAACCTACGTTCTTGTAGCACTCGCTTACTTGTCGCAATGAATATGGAGGGTCGTAGAAAACTAAGTCAATGGAATTGTCTGCAAACCGTTTCATAAAATCTGCCGCATCCAAATGATAGTCTGTATCATATTTGGGGTTCAGGTCATTGGTTATTTTAGCCAATTTGCATTTATTTGCGAATGGGTCAATGCTAAACATATCAGGGGATAAGTATTTCCATATCAATTTTCGGATGCACTTTATATCAAATGTGTTCGAGTTTGGCATTTCCCATTTTCGACTGAATAATATACCCATGTTGCTGTAATTATAATTGTTTCCATTATTTTGTTTGTTTTAGCTGTTTATTACTCAATTCCTCACAACCCTCGCAGTTTCCATAGCAGCGAACAAGCTTTTGTTGCCATCCAGATCTGTATTCAGCCCCGCAACACCCCACGTATTCATTTGTTGCAGTTGAAAGTATCAGAAAACGCCTGTTTTTTCGCTCTTCAACTCCGGCAATATACTTAGCGTACTCCTTGCACACTTTGGGGCGGGTTTTGCCGCAGTTGTAAGCCCTGTGCGAGCAATAATGTTGGCAATGAGAGCGAGTACACCATTGTCCGGGACATAGTTGTTTGCACATTATTTCAATAGCCTCGCTAACACGGTGAAAAGAGCGTTCTCCCTCACGCTCTATTATGCTACTGTTTTCAAGCAGGAAGCGAACAAGTTTTTCATCATCGCTCGTGCGATTGTCGTCATTTGGTAAGTCCACTTGCTTTTTTGTTCTCTTTTTGCAATCCAAGTAAGTCAAGAATTGCAGGTGTTGTGGGTATCCTAATTTTGTTCCCATAGTTGCTGCTTTCATTTCTTTATTATTTAAATAATATGTATAGCCCTCGAATCACATTCACTTGCAAATACAAATGCATCTTTGTACTCATCAAATGCACTTAAAAATGAGTTAACGTAATCTTCATCAGTAGCTTTGTACATCTCATGTGTAAATACTCCCCACTGACCTTGATATTTTTCTTTAATTTCTTTCTTTACTACTATATTCTTATTCATTTCTATTTTAATTATGCGTTAAACCTTTCAATACAAATCAATTTACTATCAAATAGTATGTAGTACCTATTATCCATATAGGCATTTATTAGATTAAAATCGTGTTTATCTATTGAGGTGGTTTTCAAGTCTATTTTCCCCACGATTTCAACAGGAGATACTCTTACTTCCTCAATCCATTCTAAACTATTGAGCCAATCAATAATTTCAATATCAGATTTCAATTTATCCATTTTTTTATGTTGTTATTAGTTAATACTTTTTCCCATGCCTTTTTTCTCGGAGTTCGTTATACTTCATTTTTTGATCGATGTGCCAAAACAGGTTAATACCAATATGTTTTGCAAGTCCGAAGATAGACAGTACCATATCGTTAATGACAGTAGGGAAATCATATAAACCGCTATATCTCACAGGAAGTGTAGATATGGCATAAATGGACTCTGTGAATGTTTCATCTTTGCATGACTCTGCCATATCATCAATGCAATCATCTACTATATCCTTAACTGCAATTCCAAAGGAGATATTTCGAGCCCCTGCTAAGTCAAATAGACGAATGACTGCATCGGCAAGTTCATCTTCTACTGTATCCTTGATAAACTTCTCAAAAGCACATTTAAAACGCTTGGATTCTTCTACTAATGCCGGGTATTTTGAAAATTCCTTTTCAAACTTTAGTCTATTGCTCTTTTTTGATTTTCTGTCTGCTTCTACGGCCTCCATAAGCTCGCTTATAACAAGGCATAAATAGTGCTCGTTACTCAAGTCCTTATCGTGAAACCCATGATCGTAAGCCGTTTTATAGGATTTGTCTCTTAATTTGTTTAAATTGATTTTATTCATGCTATCTGTTTTATCTTTAAGAGTTTATTCATTTTTATCAAATATATTATAACCTCTACCTACACAATTTGCAGGAAGATTATCTCTTTCCAATGTTGCTTGGTTCATAAATGAATCTTTAAAGTAGAATTTACTTCCCAAAGGAGTACAAGCAAGTATAAACCCTCTCAACTCTCGCCAATCATACTTTCTTCCACTCATCAAGCCAACCTTGTATAAATCACAAAATCTAATGGTTTTATGAATCATAGACAAACTGCTTTCAAAGTCTACAATTGGTTCGATACTTGCCCATGTTTTGAAACCGGCTTCATGTAATTGTCTCATTGTTGCTATCCGCTCGTCATTGGTGGATGCGCCCGGTTCAAGTTCATCGTGACCAGTCAGAGTAAAGCCGAAAGCGATGTATGCTTTCATCATGGTTGACAATGACCAATGAACGGCCGTCCACTTTCCGTTCAACTTATCCAGAAAGTCGGCACGTTTGGTCAATACTTTTACCGGAATGAAATTATCGATGCAGATGGATATCGCCTTGCGTGTAAGGTCGAATGTTTCAGGGAGAAAAGGATCGCTGGTAAATGTGAAGAATAAACCATGCTCCTGAAGCTTGGCAAGGTTTTCCAACAATTCTTTTTCAAATATGCGTAGCGCATCATCTTCATTCTTGAAACATTTCTTTAACTTGGCTATATCGCTCCATATGTGAGACATAACGCCTCGCTTACAATAACAATAATCGCATTTGTTGGAGCATCCTGTGAAAAAGTTACATGCCCAATAGCTATATTCACCGGCTCTACCAGATGGGTTGTATATTGCTTTTCCGTTAAATTGTTTTTTTCCCATTTCTTTATTGTTATTTGTTAATAATTTGGATTCAATACATTAACATCGCACTCATGACATAGATTACATATCTTGTCTTTGTCTCTAAGGCACACAGCTTTAGACTTTGCTTTATTCTTTTGTGCCCACTCTACGCCAGCTATAAAAGCTCGTTCCATATCGCCTGAATCAATATTATGGTTTATCATACCTTTTAGTTCTTGCTGCACGTAATACTGTGCGGCTCTCTGTATCTTACTCATTTCTTTATTGTTATTAATCAAATAAAAAAACATTTACAGTGCCATTTCTAAATTCGGCTCATAGTGTCTGCAAACTCTTTTTCAAAATCAAGTGATTCACCTGAAAGATTTGCAAGAGTAGCTCTAAGCATGAAGTTACGAAAGGCTATTTGGCATTTCTCTTTTGTTTCCCTCTTTACCATTTCGGCTGCTTCTAAGGCAGTTTTTTGCGGTATAACATCTATATACTCGTAGTAACTACTTGCTACGTCTGTGTGCTCTGTAATAAATCGCTTCGCGTTTTCTGATATTGTTATCTTACTCATTTCTGAAAAGTTATACGTTAATTGGTAATTTCATAAAACATAGCCAATGCGTTTGAGAGTACTTTCCTGATTTATGCCCAAATAATGGTTCAACGCCAAATATTTCAATTATACGGCTTACCGGAATCTGAAGCTCATTCCATTTAAAAATAAAAATTCCATAAGGTTCTAAAACCCGCATGCTCTCGTCGAATCCTGCTTTTAAATCAGTTTCCCACGACGGGAACAGTTTTCCATACTTCTGAGCGGTATAGCTATTTTCGCCTACATCTTTAAAATGTGGTGGATCCATTACTACGAGTTTGAAAGAATTATCCGGATATGGTATATTACGGAAGTCTGCAATCAGGTCCGGATCCACTTTAATATGTCTACCATCGCAGGCTGTGAATTCTTCTTTACGGATATCCATGTATACGGCCAAAGGATTTTGTTTATTAAACCACATCATCCTTGAACCACAACAGGTATCCAATATTATTTTTGATTTGCTCATTATTAAATTGTTCTGAATTACTTTCATAATTTGCTGTTAAAAGGGGCATTCATCTTCAAAGTCCGGTTTCCAGCAGTCAAAGACACTATTCGTTGCTACATCGATTAAAAACTCCATTCGAAAATTATCCGTATCCATTTTATTAGTAATAGGATTATTCCTATTACGATGATACAGAATGTCGAAGCGCAGATGCGGATAATAATTTTTTCCGAAAGAAATTTCATACGTTTAGCGTTTATTTTTCCTGTAATCGGCTATAATATTCCAGTTGCTATCGTAGTATGCGGTTTCCCATGTGGGATGGAAACTGATGCTTTTTTTACTGTTAATCAATGTCGCTTTCAGTCCACTACCCGAAACACCTGTTACTCTGGCCGCATTTTTGTTGACCAGAACATTCATCCCTATCTCAAGGAAATCCATTTTATATTGTGATTTTATATTTTCGAAAACGCATGTGTCCCCTTTTGTCATAATCTTTGTAGTTTGGTGGTTATTTACTGTTTTTTGTATATATGTTATTCCGAGTAATAATGGCATAAACTCCATTGTCTTTTTTAGTGGAAATCTAGAATCTGGCAAAATCTTTATTCTTTGTACTTTTTAATACCTCTGTAGCGACAACAGAGAAATTGCATGCGAATCCTTTTCCTGTTGTATGGTTTCGTAATAAGGCTCCTTTATCCGGACTTACGTCGAAATACCAATCTTCGGGATTATCTTCATCCTGGAAAAAGACTATTCTTTCTCCGCTTTTAATTCCTATTGATTCTGCTGCTGCCGCATTTATACCGATAAATCCTTTTTTATTGAAAGATATTGTGGCTATGCCGTTTAAGGCTTTTCTGCCTACTGTTGAAAATTCTTTTAGTTTCATATGATATTATTTAATTTGCATTTATGTAATAGTGGTTACTGTTTATATAGGCTACTAAAGTTTCGCCATGGTATACTGTCTTTCCACGGTGTACCGTTTCTCCGGGAAAATTATAGATGAACGTGAGATACTGTTCTTTGCTTACTTCTTTCATGGTTACTGTTTTTTAAGGTTGATTTTTTTCGAATTAAAGGCATGTTTTTTTTGACGAGTTCTATAATTCTGTCGTGGTACTCTGTATTACGGTTTAATGGCCCGCGAGACTGAATAATGGTAAAAGAATTTAGTGATATCTCTATTGTTTCTATTCTTTTACCTCCGATGGTTGCAGAAAGTATCAGGGAGTCATTTTTCTTGTAATAGTTATTTGTATATACGCAATGGTGCATGTTGTCTCCTTCTTCTACGAATTCCTGTACGGACGTCAAAACCCGAACGTTTATAAGATCATCGGAAAAGGCTATTCCAAAATACTTTCCTTTATTTTTCTTATATGCTTCTTCTTCCTGAATAGCTTGTTTTTTTTTCTTTTCCATATCTATTTTTCGCTGGATTTCCCTTTTTTTAGCGACAAGTTTGTTATGCGCATTATGAAGGTCGTCAGAAAAGATTACTTTTGGATTGCGAATGTCTTTATGAAAATAGAGGAGTAAATCGATGTAGTCGAGCCATAGCAACCTATCTTTTATTTCGTATTTGTGCCGGAATGCAATTTTTATGGCCGACCAGCATCTTGTAATTTGACGTTGGTTATGCGCAAAATTTTTAAACCACTCGATATTCCCTGTCTTCAAAAGGGTTTCTGCTATATTATTCCCTAATATCAGACTAAAAAAATCGGCCGGATGGAATCCATGGTATTTTCCTTTAAATCCGTTTCGTTTAATTTCGGGTAGGTATTTCACGGCCGGATAAATTTTATAAGGCAAAATATTATATACTTCATGGCAATATTTTCTTACTTCCATTCTTTCCCACCATCGCCAAATATCCAGGTAACACAGATTCCCCCCCCGGGGTACCGAAAGGGTTACTTTTTTCCCATTCCGGGAAACCCAGTGCTGAACTACTTCATGGCAGCTATATTCGGGTGATTTATTGGTAAAGAATTTTGCGGAGACAAAAAATAACCGAAAAAGTTGATATCCTTTGTGTGTTGTTGTTATTCCAAAATAGGCTGAATCTTTAAATACACGTTTTTTTGTTTCTTCTACTTTCAACTTATGACCGCAATTCGGACATTTACAGCTCTCCAGTTTTGCAAGGAGTATCGGTTTTTCATCCCATATGTGACCGCAGTCCAAGCAAGTGATTCCTTTCTTCGATATCCGGCCTATATGTTCTATGCAGTGATCGTAAGCCCATTTTGTTTGTTTATCGGATATGTCCGTGAGTTTTTTACTCAACCGGGCTACTTCTATTTGTATTTTTGTTTTCGGTATCATAACAGGTCGAATAAATTTAATTGTTGGTTATTGTTTTTTTCTTTTTTATTCTTCCGGCGTTGATTTTCCATTTTCCGAGTGTCTTGAAACATTTGTACTTTTGACTGTTTAGTTTCATTCTTATCTTGTTTAAGCCGATCTACAGAATGGTTAACAACTACATTGCAGTTTATAGCTTTCCCTACTTTGATATCATCTTCATCGTAGTAATGCACGGCCATAGAATACACCTCATCATCGGTAAAGCCATTTTTACCGGTGGATCTGACCGTATTCAGAATATAGGTGATACAGTCATCAATGTTTTTTAGGGGGTTGGCATACGTAACAGTAAACATAGGATCTTCTTTAGCCCTCTTATCAAGATAATTCTTGATAACTACTTTGAAATGTTCTGTTCCTTTCATATCTTTGTTTTATTTTTAAGTTTTTGGTCCGGATGCAAATGTGGTAGTTAGTGTCCGGACTTTATTTTTAGTTTAAAAGTGGCTTGGATTTATATACGATAGGATTCGTTTTCAAATGCAATACTATGCATCATCTCTCGGAAACGATCGGCAATCCTTTCATCGTAATATTTTGCTATATCATTTGGAGGCATATTGGTGGTTACAATCGTAAACAATTGTTTATCGTACCGATATGAAAGTAAATCTATAAGTGGCCGACTGACATTTCCATAGTGGAGGATTTCTACCGCATCTTTACCCATATCGTCAATGGCAAGCATTTCATATTTCATGATATTGCAATATTTCTCATAGTTATTTTTCGCCATCTCACACAACTCAGTGGCCGTTACGAGGCAAATAGCTTTTGCATTGGCAGTATCCTTTTCGTAGAGAAAATTAATGATGGAACGGATGGCAAGTACCATTGTGGTTTTGCCGTTTCCACAAATTCCACAAATGAATATTCCAAATTTACTATCATTTGAGGTAATCCACCGGGCTACTTCTTCGATATGCTGTTTTGTTGCATCATCCGGAATAAATGTGCGATGACGAAACTCTACTTCTGCTTTATAGGCTGCCATAAGCAGATTTTTAGCCTGACCGAAGGTATATGGCAACCTAAAACGAGGTATTATAGTCTTTTTTTTCAGAAGTACTGACGACAGATCCTCTACGTCTATTTTTGTTGTCTTGTTTATTGCTAACATTTTTCTTCTTTTCGTTTTCAATTTGTATTCTTAACCAATCACAGAAATGTTGTTTGGCATCTGATAAATCGTTATGTTTTTTTGCGCGGCATTGGCAATCGAGCATGAAAGCATCAATGCGGGTATAAATTACATCTTTGTTTGTAATTTGATATTTCATCATCATTTGTTCGATCCATATCGGAGAAGCTTTCATATCAGCTATGAATTGATATTCGAGTTTTTCCCCCCTACCATCTCCTGCAGAAGAATACGTTTGCTCGGATTTTAAATGCAGTTGTGCAACTGATGTCGTTTCTTTTTTATCAATTAAGAGATAAGGAAATTTATCTATCACAGACCTACGTTTGATGGCTTGAAAATAGCGCTTCTGTATGCCCCGACTTGTAAGTATTTTTTCCGAATTAAAAAGGTTCTTATCGAAGAAATCCCATTTAACCAAGCGTTGTACTATCTGCTCTATAAGCTCAGAAGATATCCCTGTCAGTTCTTTCAGGAGTTTGTACTTTAACATATCATTCCACTCTGCATAGTATCCATTACGATATACCGCACAAAGCAGCTTGATAACCGTGATTTCTCCTTTAATCCCGAACTCTCCCGATATGGCTGAAATTTTTTCATCAATAAAAAAATCAATATCGAAAGGGAAATAATCTATTCCTTTTTTGAATGGACGCGCCATATGTTATATTTTAGACTTCCTTAATTTTTATGCCATGAACAAGCAACATGAGTTTCCGCTTGATGATATATTCTTTTGTCCGTACACCTTTGGTGTCTTCTACTTTGAGAACACCTTGAATATCGTTATAAACGAAATCGGCAATATAGGTGCATGAATGTTCTATAAGTGTTCCTGACGCATCCCGTTGTGCGGGAATGAGTTCATAGCGCACCTGTTCACGCAAATTGGAAATAAGTCCGGCACGTTGCATCAGTTTCAACTGATTGGAGCGATGATACTCTTTTTTAGAAGCATAGCTTCCTACCTTTTGGGCATGATACTTATTTGTGCGGGAGTTATTTTTGCTCTGTTTCTGTGCTAAAGTCCGAAATTGCTTAATTGTTATTTGTTGTTGTTTCATATTCGTAAACTTGTGAAAATTCCACAGGTATAAAGCGTCCGATGGGAATTGTCTTGCTTTCTTCGATAAAAGAATTTATTTCACGCTTGATAAAAGTTCGCTCAGGATGTTTTAATGCTTCCTGATATTGTTTCTCCTGCTGGTCAAGGAGGTATTTTTTTATAAGCATATTGGCACGAACGGCTGTGTAGGTCTGTACGATGAATGTGCCATTTTCTTCATCATCTCCTTCTTTGTCATCGTGAGAGACAATACGGGCGATGATCTGATAAAATTTCAGCTTACTACTGTCTTCTGCTTCGTTCAGGGTTTCTTCACTCATTCCAGACTCAACAAATTCTTCTAAGGAGATTTCATTTTTAAGATAGGCTTTGTTTATATCATCGTTCCTCTGTTTTTTTGTTTTGAGATTGTCAATCAGTACAATGCAATATTCGAGTTCTTTTATATCGGAAACAGTGAATCCACCATTGTAATTCAGTTCTATATAATCGGTGAGGATTGTTAAAGCATTCTGTACAGACGTGGCATAAAGCAGAAAACTGTGTCGTTTATCATTGATTTTTACTACTGATTTGTAGGGAAACAGTGATTGATTTTTTCTAACAAAAGACATCCGTTTCTGATTGGATACTTCAACATCTTTAACAGAACCTTCCTCTTGCCAAAAACGTATCTGCATGAGTACATCGTTATCGACAAGTGTACCTTTTTCAAAAAGGATTTCATTTCGCTCGATGGACACAATTTTTCCTGTGTTTTCATCCACAAATTCCTCCATCCATGTTTTTAATACGCTACGTGCAATGAATTTATTAAGCATACGCGCCGGATCGGACGTGATATAACGTATTTCTGATTTTCTCGATTCTACAACTTTCCTCATATCATTTTGCTTTTAAGTTTTTTTCCAGGGATAAATTTCACTGTTTTGTGTACGAGATTTTCAATAATGTCTTGTTTTATCATTCTGCTTATTTTTAAGTTTTAGAATTAATTGTTTAATCATGTGGGCACGGCATTTGCATTTCTGCATTGGGAGTACTCATAGAGCCTGGCAGCATCATCAAGATAGGAGATGATTTTCTGCAAATCTGACTTACATACTTCCATCGGTCAATATCATATTTGTCAACTCATCGAAATAGAGTTCGTCGGTTGGTATGTCATCATTGGCAGCCATAATCTGATTTGCAATACTCTTTTTATCGTTGATGATATTATACAAAACTCGATCAATAGTTCCACGTCCTATCAGATAATAGCACGTTACGTTGTCTTTTTGTCCGATACGATGCGCCCGGTCTTCGCACTGGCAACAATCTGCATAAGTCCAAGGGAACTCCACAAACGCCACGTTAGAAGAGGCTGTTAGTGTTAATCCTACGCCTGCGGCCTTGATAGAACAAATGATTAGTTTTGTATCCGGATTTTGTTGAAAACTGTCAACGGCAGCTTGCTTAGATACCACACTATCCCGACCTGTAACACTTACCTCACAAGGGAATAACTTTTTCAGTTCATCTACAATCTCGTGAAGGGAGCAGAAGATTATAAGTTTCTTGCCACTGTCAAGAAATACATTGATAAAATCAACAGCTTGCTTAACCTTACCTTTGGCGGAGAGAGAGCGCAATGTCATGAACTTAACCAAGGCCTCCATACGCATTTTACGACGTATCTCACTATCGGTACATTCTTTGTATTGCCGCAAATACCCGGCAAGGTCTTCCTGAGCAAGTCGGTATTCGTCTACATTTGAGATGTCTACATATAAGTCTACTCGTGTTTTATCGGGTAAATCGGCAAGAACGCTACGTTTTTCACGACGTATCATACAACGCTCGTACAGTTCAGCAGAGAGATTCCCAAGGTTTTCGCCTTCTGCATAGTCAGCGAGGAACTTTGCCTTACCGCCGAACTCCGTGAGCCTTTCCATGATGGAAAGCTGAGATACGAGATCTTCCGGTTTATTGACTACCGGAGTACCAGATAAGAGGATGATGTATTTTTTACCGGTTGTTATGCCCTTGGTGAAAATTGTTTGTTGTGCTGCAGGATCTTTGACGCGATGACTTTCATCTATGATAATGCTACGAAATAACTTAATCTGCGGACAGAATACAACATCTTTCAGCCTGAAGGACTTCCGGCCTTTAATATCCCACACGAAATATTTGCGTAAGCTTTCATAATTGACAATGGCTATCTGATATATTCCCATTTGCAGGAGATAAGGCCAGGTTGTGCGTGTACTATTATCGAGGACTAATGCTTTTTTATCGGTAAGTTTTTCAAACTCACGCTGCCAGTTTATTTTAAGAGAGGAAGGACAGATTACCAGACAGGGATAGGCATTGGCTGTATCGGCAATGCCGATGCTTTGTAATGTCTTTCCAAGCCCCGGTTCATCGCCTATGATAAGGCGTTTCTTTTCAAGCCCGAATAATATACCTTCATTTTGGTAAGGGTATGGCTCGATTTTAAGATTATGTTGCAATTTTATCATTGTTTTTTATATCTCCATCCGTTAAGTTCATATACTCGCTTTTTTGCTTCTTCCCGATCTAAATAACTGGGTTCTCCATATACAGGACTTGAGGATGTGCCTGTATCGGAAACTTGGTCATAGCGATAAATTCTAAAGCAACTGCCGCGAAGCTCATAATGATATTGTCCTACTTTGGGTTTCATATTACAAGTTTTAAGCACCAATATTGGAATGCGAGTTCTTCATATTTTTCACGACCACGATTGTAAATTGCATCACCGCGATTGATATATTTCTTGAAGATTTTGCAGTTTTTTTTACTTATTGCATATATAAAATCCCGGTTTGAACCTGCAATATCCATATACCATGCACGGCTTCTGTCCCAATCGAAAAAATAAACTGCTTCGTCAAACTGTGCCTGACTTTCGGCAAACGTGGTCTTAAGGTCACCTCCAAATTTAAATTGAGGCAACCACCAATCCCATTTACACCGGGTATCAAGGGTAAAGGAAAATTCACCGTATTCAAATTGTTGTCCGTGGTTCACCATGAAGTTTTGAGTGTCTGCAAATTCGAGAACTTTGGCAAGGAAAGTATCACGACTGGCTTCCATACGCAAAGCTCTGTGCATTTCTTTTGCATGGTTAAACTCCTCTTCGGTATATTGTTCATTATCGACTGTATAACGATAATAGTTTACTCTTTTCTGCTCTGTTATAATGGCATCGACAAGGCTTCCGAAACGGAAAGCCGCTTCTTTATCTCCATATTGAACGCGAGGATATAAAAGATTTTTAAGTTCGGTGAGGTCGGAGTTGCTGACCTCACTTCGTCTGTAATATTCACCGGGGTTATTACTTTGCTTTAACTTCGTTTCCATAATAAATGTGTTCGGATTTAATGTGCACCGGAGAATTTTTGTCATTAGCCAGTTTCTCACAAAACATTATTTGTTTTTTGAATATCTTGGACAGTTCTTCAACGGAGAGTGTAATACCCTCATGCGTCCACCACATCATAAAGATTTCGGGGAAAGCATCAATATCGAGAGGTATAATTTTATTCTTAACGGATGTTTTCGGCTGATACTGTAAAATGCTTGTTTGCGCTACGCCAAAAAGACCATCCATTTCAACGGTTTGTTTTTTCATTTGTACTTCCAAGCGTTCTTGCTCTGCTTTTTGCTTACGTTCTGCTTCGCGACGTCCGGCTTCCTGGGCTTCTCGGGCAACAAGTTCAGCTTTTAGCTTTTCGGCTTCTTCGGCAGTTTTTTTTGCAATGGTTTCAAGTTCCCGTTTTTTGGAAGGTAAACGGTCGAGATAATCATCGCGATTACTTTCCATTTCGAACTTATATTGTTCTTTGAACTTAGGGAATAATTCATTAAGCACGGATTGCCGGATGGACCGTAACTCATCGGCGGATAATTCTGCTGGGAGAATGACGGAAGAGGTTACATTTTGTATCCAATCATCGGACAACAAGACATTGAATTGTTCTATGGCTTGTTTCTGTGCCTCATAATTGTCAAGCGTAATTGAATTATTGTAACTCATCATCTCATTGATGGCGGCATTCAGAGTGCGATTAAAAGATTGTTTGTAATCTTCTTCACAATTTAAACGATAGGTATTGCAAGCTATTTCAATACGTACCCGGCGTTCTTCTTCTCTACGTTTGCGTTCCGCTTCTTCGAGTTTTTTCGCTGCGTATGCATTACGGTATTGTTGTAATTTATAAGGGAGGCTGTCTTTTTTGGAGGGATCTACATCATTCTCCATTGCCGTGAACGTGGCACGTATCTCGTCAAAGAGTTTAGTACAGGGGCTCCGCTTCTCATTCATCTTGCGAACAGTCTTTTTGGCCCGTTCGATAAAAAAGGCCGCTTGCTGATCAAGATCGCCGTTCATTCCCTTCTGATTTATTGCATCGAGCAATTCTCGACAGGCATTAAGGCATCGGTCGTGTGATATCAGATTGTCTTCGTAGGCTTGAGGTGCTGATTGCACAATGATTGCTACATTTTCTTGCTTTATTATTAATTTATTATCATCCATTGACATACAGATTTTACGTTTGACATAGTTTATATAAATATTCAATTTCTCACAGTAATGTCCATTGATACCGTAATGCATCATAGGGCATTGTCCACAGGGATGATCAGAACGCTCCATCATCATCTGTACTGGATGTTTCGGACGGATTGACGGTTATCCCGGCAGAGGTATCGGAAGTATTACCAAATGGTTGCGGATCATGGGCCTGATCTTCTTCCATACCATAATAGTCGTCAATTTCCGGTTTTTCGGGTTGTTGTGTTTCTAATTCGGTATTTTTGCCTATACGTACTTTCGGGTATGTTTTGAAAGCGTGTTTTATACATTTTGCCATTAGGAAACTTGTATCTATAGTGCCGTTGTTGGCAGTATAGAGATCATTGGGTATTTCATCGTACGAGCGGGTATCATTGTTCCAACGGCGATTATTTTTTGCTGAATATATTTTTAAACGCATCCAATCCTGTTCGGACATTATGCTGTAATCGTCAGTTCCGTCGGCACGGGTTATATGCATATAACATGCAATAATGTTATTGGACTTATGTGGCAAGTGGCAAATGTAATCGACAGATTTACGGCCGTCACGGTCTGAGAAACTGAACTCGTCTTCTTCATATACCAGAACGGGGTTATCGGCGTGCCGTATCTGTCCGGAACGTATACGCATGACCAGTTCTCCATATCCGGAAATGGTGAGTGTGCAACGGCCTTCGTATATGCCAACTTTTTGTCCTTTGTCGTTCAATTGTTCGCCAATCTTGTAACTACGGCCTTGCAGGTAACACAAGGCTCGTGTGCCCGGCTCCAGGGAAAGACCGCAAACGGCCAAGTCGATGAAAGCTGTAAAGATTGAAAAACGTGTCGATGAGGTACGCAATTTTTCATTGTCGGAGAGCAACCTACTGAAGTAGTTGCTTTCACGCTCATAGGCTGCTTCTCCTGTACCCTCACCCCAAAGGGTATTATAGATTTGGATAAATCTTGAACGTACTGAAGGATCCGTCACAATGTCTAATGGTTGAAGTTTGTTAATACTTTCAACGGTTAATTGAATGTTGCTCATTGTTGATATAATTTATTTGTTAAAGAGTTAGTAGCCGGGACGAGAATCGAACTCGTTCTACAACGGTAGAGGAAACCGATGTGTGCACCTGTACACTACCGGGCTATGGGCGTTCAAGCCCTATGATTGTTTACTGATATATGCTAATCTCGTACGACGGGCATATTTAATGAACACGCCATAGAGTACACTCTTGTCGGAGAACCGGAGAAACGTCATTGGTTAACCCTCGTTGTCGTTATCGAGATACATAGGGTTTGGTTTCTCCATAACCTCGTCACACATCTTTTCGTAAGCCATAAGCCACGGGTCAATCTTGATCCAACGCTTATATAGACGTGTCATGTAGAAAATTGCGCCAATAGCAAGAGCCTTGTCTATGACTACATGAAAAAGCCATACAGTAGGGTTTTCGTCTTGTTCCTCGCTGAAGAGAAACAGAAAGGCAAACATGCCGAGCGAAAGTAAGATGGCGATTCGGATAATTGATATTGTCTTGTTCATGAGTTCTTTGTTTTAGGTGATTGTTGTTTATTTCATAGGGGGCTTCTTGCAGTAGGACGACATGGCTATTTGCGCTTTTTGAGAGTGTAAAGAGAGGCTTGTGCATTAGTCTCGTCAACCGACTTTATGCGATTTTCCGTTAGCCATGCTTCGATTTCCTCACGCTTGAAATAGTATGAGCCGTTCTGTTTGTAGCTTGGAAAGACGCGACCATGAGCCATACGGCGCACACGGTCTACCGAGCGGCGCAGGTATAGTGCAAGTTCTTCAATGTCCCACACATTTTTTTTCAAAATCTCGCGGCGGCGGTTGCTCGCCTCGTTGTCGGCCTTGATACCGTCAAGCGTGGCATGTATCTCGGCAAAGATTTTTTCCATTTTATCAGTCATGACTCAGTAAGGTTTTACTCTATTCGTTTAACAAGTATTGTTCTTTCTTTACGATTAATAGAAGTAGAGAACTTTTTTCCCCACTGAAAACCAAATGAACTTGACATTGCTTTTACACTATTCATCCTTCTTGCAGGAAAGGAATGTTCCTCACCTATCTGCATATTTTCAAGTATGCGTAAAACAGGTGTTTCTTGCTGATTTTTTTCCATATAATATTATTTGATAAATAATTTATTTAACTTTATGAGACAAAGGTATATCAAAATATCCATATTGCAAAGTAAAATATACATTATTTTCATTTAAAAACAAAACAAACTATACACAAAAATAACAACCTTATGAATATCAGAAAGTTAAGACAACTCGTAAAAGACAGTGGAAAAACGAAGGTTCAAATAGCAAAGCTAAGTGGGATAACGAGAGTTACACTTGATAACGCTTTACAGGGAGGTGATATAAGAGTTAGTATCATCGAGTCTCTTGCAAAGACTTTAGGTGTTAGAGTAGGTGTTTTTTTTGACGAAGATGCAATTGGGCAAAACGCAATAGCACAGGGGCAAAGTTCTGTTGCAGCCATTAATAGCGATGTGATAATAGGTCAAAATGTTTTGCTTGAAGAAAAGGTGAAACATTTAGAGGAAATTATTGCAGAAAAGGAACGACTTATTAACATTTTAATGGAAAGGAAATAGTATGGAATTTGTCATATATATAGCCGTATTGTTATTATGTGCATTGATATTTTTTTTATGGAATCCTAATACCAGAAGAATTAGAAAAATTCAATCTTTAATAAATAAGGACAGAAGTGTTTGTGATGTGATTAATTACTCAGATGGTTGGAATATATCTAATGTCAATGTAACTAATGATGCGTTGGTTATTATGGTTGACCCGGGTGTTATGCCAATTTATAAATTATACATAACCTATAAAAATCGTAAACCAACAAACAGCGAAATCAGAACACTTTATCATGAACTGACAAATGATAACTCTATTGTATCAAAAGCACACAAGGCAAATATGCCTGTGGAAAACTATATAGAACAAAAAGGATACAGTAACAACAGTAATGATAGATAATCAACCTTAAAATTCTAAACAAATGAAAATGCGAATGAAAAAATCACTTTTATTATTTCTATTTTGCCTTCCACTGCTGAGCATGAAGGTCGATACTCCAGAGACAGTGTATATCTGTACCGGACCGAAAGCGGAAGTATATCATTCAACTACCAAATGCCGGGGATTAAATCGCTGTAGTGGAGAAATTAAAGCTGTAAGTCTTGAGAAAATAAAAAAGAGTAGAAGAGCATGCAGAATATGCTATAATTAGCAAAATTATATTTGATAAAGAAATGGAATGTATATGTAAAATTTGTGGTAAAACAGTAACTTCTACTGTTTGCGAGAGAAATAGGCATTTGGAAGAAGAACACCCTAAAATACAAAAATCGAAATATTCATTTGAATATTTTAAAACTATATACAAAGAATTACATAAAGGAAAATCTCAAAAGAGTCATTTGAAAAAATTAAATAGAATAAATAATACCAAAAGAAAAAAAGAACATATTAAACAAAATGGAAAAATACAACAGAAATCTATTTTCTGGAAATCAATTTTAGTGACTTCCTTCGAAAGTTCAAGAAAGAAGCATTAAATAAAAATTATTTTGAAAATGCTATAAGTCTATGGCTGTTATAAATAATTAATATTCATGTAAATAATAAATTGATTAAGATGAAAATATTGTACTACATAACTCTTGTTGTGGCTATATTAGTAACAATGGGTATAGTAGCAACAATTATGTTGTTATTTTTAAACGAGGATAGTATTATCCTCAAATTTGTATATGCGTTATGCGGTTATGGAGTATTCGCAAATCGAAAGTTTATAAAGAAATGGTTTAAGATTTCGTAATTCGAGATTACAGTATTTCCACTGTTTGGATTTTACTTGGAAAAGAACCGATGTTTAAGTGATCAATGGGTACTTAATGGCGTACTACTACTTTTCAGCATTGAAGCGTTCCACTTGTTGGGCATCAATATACCATCGTGGACATTGCCGTCTATTGCAGCACATCCTGAAATTATAAGAAAAGAACCTAAAGAAGTATTTGAATAAACAGCAATAAACTCAAATAAGCCTTGTAAACGCATTCAAATCTCGCAAACAACAAACACTTCGTCCGACATCAGAAAAAACCAACAGCGGGTATTTCTGAAGCTCCTAAAGCCATTCTGTGGAGCAGTATCAAAACAACTTTGGAATACGGGCCACCGCAGCTTGTTTGTTTTTATCCAAAATCTTCGCGTAGATCTGGGTAGACTCGATGCTTTTGTGCCCCATGAGCTTTGACAGGGTGTAGAGGTCAACGCCGGCATCGAGCATCATGATGGCGAACGAATGCCGGGCGCAATGAAACGTGATATGTTTGTTTATACCCGCCGCCTTTACCCATGCCGTAACCGCTGTACGAGCCTGCTGTATGGCCGTGAGACCGTCAAACACTTTTGCATCGTTATCGTATCTTTCCCCAAGCAACTCAGCAGCCTGCTCGTTGATGTCGAGATATTCAAGCGAGCGAGTTTTCTTTTGCATGAATACGATGCGCGTCACCTCGCCGACTTGCTGCACCTCTCCCCATGTCAGCTTCGCGATGTCTGACCAACGTAACCCCGTAAGGCACGAGAAGAAGAATGCACGACCGAGCACCTCAGAGGGAGCAGGCACGGTTGCGAGACACCGCATTTCCTCAACGGTTAGAAATTCCCTGTCGGATTCCGGATCCTTGAACCGCTCCACGTTCAGCGAGGGATTGCGCGTGAGCACACCGTCCTTGATTGCGAAATTGAATAAACTACAAAGCTTCTGAAACATCAGTGCCTTCGTACCCTGTGCTATCGGACGCGGCCTCACATCGCGCTTCCGGTCGTCGATATCCCACTGCATGGCCTTAGCGTCAAGATAATCCCGAAAGCCCTGCACCCATCGGGGCGTTATGTCAGCGATCTTCAGCCGTGTGTTTGGCTCATAACGCAGCAAATGAGACCGACAGTTCAACCACGAAGTCTTAGTCGTGCCATCCTTTCGGTCAATGATAACCTGAAGATATTCGTATAATAGCACATCTTTGGTCACAGGTATGTCAACACCGAACTTCATCTGCTGGAGTTCTATTATCCTTTTGGCCTTTATGCTCTCAGCGAGTGCAAGTGTCTCTCTATTCCTTGCCCGGTCATCCTTTGTGCGTTCCGGAACAAGATAGAGAGACAAAAACTCATGCTTCCGGATACCGTTTACATTTAAATCAAGAAATAGCGATGCATTTCCATTGGCGCGTGGACGAATGCGCAGATAGACCATTTCTTTCGTTTTCTTTGTTGCCATTGCCGACTCGGTTTTAATTTGTTGCGGCTGTTGCGCAATTATTGATGCGCAACAAAATCGCAACGCAAATATACACATTATTTACCATACATACACACAAAAGCGCGATAAACTTTTTAGGTATATCGCGCTGATATTCGGCATATAATGTGTACCTTGTGTGTAGGTGTTGTGTATATCCGCACTGCTTTAAAACTCGCTCGTGAAATGAAAACGTATTTTTGGAAAATCCGTCTGTGCCATTTGCAGCACATAATTAGAATCGGCCAGAAATACATCCCGTCCTTCTTTATCCAGAGCCATAAACTGATGTTTCCGTTTTTTAAAAGCTTCGAGCGCATCTGCATCGTCACTTTCTATCCAGCAAGCCTTATATAAACTGATAGGTTCCCAACGACACTGGGCTCCATACTCGTTCAAGAGCCGATATTGAATAACCTCGAACTGGAGCTGCCCTACCGTCCCTATAATCTTACGGCCATTGAACTGATTAATGAACAATTGGGCAACACCTTCGTCCATCAACTGGTCTATGCCCTTATTCAACTGTTTGGTCTTCATCGGATCGGTATTCTCGATATATTTAAACATCTCGGGAGAGAAACTGGGTAATCCCTTGAAATGCAAATCTTCTCCGGCGGTGAGGGTATCTCCAATCTTAAAATTACCTGTATCCGGCAAACCTACTATATCTCCGGGATATGCCTCGTCAACAATAGATTTTTTTTGAGCCATAAAAGCAGTAGGACTGGAAAAACGCATCATCTTACCGCTCCTTACATGTTTGTAATTGGCATTTCGTTCAAACTCTCCGGAACATACCTTCACAAAAGCGATACAACTACGATGGTTCGGGTCCATATTGGCATGTATCTTAAAAACGAAACCGGAGAAAGCCTCTTCATCAGGTCTTACTATACGCTCCTGTGCCTGTACGGGTTTTGGAGACGGCGCTATCTGTACAAAACAATCGAGCAATTCTTTTACTCCGAACATATTTAATGCCGAACCGAAAAAAACGGGAGCCAACTTTCCTGCAAGATATTCGTTTTGATCGAACTCAGGATAGACACCTTCTATAAGTTCCAGATCATTACGAAGCTTAGCAGCATCGGCCTCTCCCACATAATTGTCCAAATCGGGGCTGTTCACATCCTTGAGCTCTACACGCTCGGTTACAACTTGTTTATTGGGAGTGAAAAGATTGAGATTCCGTTCATAAATATTATATACCCCTTTAAAATGCTGACCTATATTTATAGGCCAACTAAGAGGACGTACGCTAATTTTCAATTCCGATTCCAACTCATCAAGGATATCGAAAGGATCCCGTCCTTCCCGGTCCAGTTTATTGACAAACACGATAACCGGCGTATTGCGCATACGGCAAACTTCCATGAGCTTACGCGTCTGCATCTCCACGCCTTTTGCCACATCTACTACGATAATTACGCTGTCTACTGCCGTAAGCGTACGATAGGTATCTTCAGCGAAGTCCTGATGACCGGGGGTATCTAATATATTAATCTTGTAATCGCCATAATTAAATCCCATAACGGACGTTGCCACCGATATTCCTCTTTGCTTCTCTATTTCCATCCAGTCGGATGTAGCGGTCTTCTTTATTTTATTGGATTTCACCGCACCGGCCACATGAATGGCTCCACCGAAGAGAAGCAGTTTCTCGGTGAGGGTGGTTTTACCGGCATCGGGGTGACTGATAATGGCAAAAGTACGCCTTTTGCCGATTTCTTCTGTAAGTGTACTCACTGTTTCTTATTTCTTTAATATTTCAATGCATCGGGCCAAACTATCTTCCCAATGCGGTATTTCTATGGAATAAGTCTCTTTTATCTTCTTCTTGTTTAATACGCTATAAAACGGACGACGCACCTTAGCCGGATATTCGCTGCTGTCGATAGGCAGAACTTTGCAAGTTATACCGGCCAAACGATGTATAGAACGTGTGAAATCATACCAACTGCACACACCTTCATTACTGAAATGATATATACCGGGAATAAAAAGCGGTGCTTTCAGCAATACAAGGATAGCAGATGCCAGATCGGAGGCATAAGTCGGCGTACCGACCTGATCCGAAACTACTTTCAGTAATTCCCGTTCTTCTCCCAAGCGTATCATGGTCTTAACAAAATTATTTCCATACGGAGAATACAACCATGATGTTCTTATCACTGCGGCAGAATCAGGGGCGACAGAAAACAACAGCCGTTCCCCCTCCAGTTTTGTACGTCCGTATACTGAGACAGGAGCCGGTATATCAGTCTCGCTGTAAGGTTTATGCCCCATACCGTCAAATACATAATCGGTAGATATCTGAATCATTTTGGCACCATGGCGTATCACAGCCTCCGCTAAATTACCTACAGCTTCGGTATTGATCTTATGACACAGCGATTCATTTTCTTCCGCCTGTTCTACCTGAGTATAAGCGGCACAATTGACAATAAAATCAATACTTTCTGCAGTCATATATTTTTCTACTGCAACAGCATCTGTAATATCCAGTTCCTGTACATCGGTAAATAAACTGCGAAATGTATTTTCAGCTGTCAGGACCGTTTTCATTTCCCGGCCGAGCTGCCCGTTAGCACCTGTAACCCATACCGTACATTTTTTATCCATATTTGTGACAATCAATTTACAATTCCAGCTCTCCGGCTTTATCCTGCTTATATTTTTCGGAAAGCAAAGCCAGAAAGGAACCTATTTGCTGCATAGCTTTCTTTGTTTCTTCGCTTAGCTCCTTCTTTTGAAGACGTAGCATCAATGCTCCGTACATTGCATTGAAACAAGTCTCCAACTCACCCGATTTTTCTTCGCCCGATTTCGCCCTCAATTCTACAATATACGGCAATGTTTTAAAAAAGGAAGCGCCATAAAACGGTTCACGGGGAGACTTTAACAGACGCTCATGCAGATCGGTCAGTTCTATAATCACATTTTTATTTAACTGCAAATGTCCTTTTTCCATTACTCCTTCACGCCGCATCATATCGATAAGGGACTCATACCATTCCCTCATTTCTTTCTTCTGACTGTCCGGAATATCATATTTATCAATAATGTTTTCCTGAATAAGATCCAGATCCAGTTTATATGCCCGGATTATGTCCTCTATTTGCCACATATAAAGCAGATATTCGGCTATATTTTCCTTTTTTTTCTGACTTGATATAATCATGACTTGACCCTTTTCAAAATTACGTTACCGATGATACACTTGTCATTATATAAATGTTCATCTCTATAACAGCGGGGGTTATAAAACGGGTACAAAGTTAATACAATTACAGGAAGCTTCACAGCTATATCCGCTTTTTTATTCAGATTCCATGGCATTGCACCAAAGGGACAAGCCCTCCCGTATTCGGGTTCCAGAATATGATGTTTGTAAAAATTATACATACAAGCCTTTAATTCTTCACACATGCGGTCATAAGATACAGAATCACCCGGCTCCCCGCTTTCAACAAAAAAAATGATAATAACGCCGACTTCAGAACTAAACTTCGGGATTTCCATCTCGGTAGTGCCTCCCAATGTGATTACAAAATTCCAGGGTTCTTTCGTAAACTATTCATAAATTCTACCATACTATCGTTTAATGTCAGATTGAAACGGGACAATGCATTATTCAATATAGCAGTTCCTTTTCCTCTTGATCAGAAGAAACGGAAGCCACCATAAGAAAACGATCACAACACTGCAAAAAAATCCGGGCGGCTATAGCCATATCGGTATTCCCTGTACTAAATAATTTATAAGTATTTTCACTTTTAATCTTTCTATGAAATATAAAGATAAGTAATTATTTCCGATTATTGTTAATATATAAATTTTTACAATTATACCATCAAATATAAATAATATATATTATATTTAACTTTATATGAACAAAAAATATAATTTTGTTATTAAATAAAATTTAAAAATACAACTATATGAAAAAAATTATTCACTTACTACTCATCTTTCTCTATATTTTCCCCTTATATGGAGAGAAAACAGTTTTATATTTTGCCGTAAAAGACGGTAGTATATGTTATATCGATTTAAATGACCCGAACAAAAACATACACAATACCGGAATTGCCAGCGGTGCCCATCCGCTAACCATACAAGAAGACGAAGGTTCTTTATATGTTTTCGACGCAGGAGAACAATTTACCTATATTGACACTGAAAAAAATAAAGGAGACGGAGAAGTTTTCGTTATCAATTCAGATGGAAAGAACAACTATACTCGGGAAACGGTCATTGAGAATCGCGGAGGATATTCATCCGATGATTTTTACCGGGGAATTATTGTTCCGGGAACGTCTGACATGTATCTGCCGGACCGGAACCTCGGAATACGAAAAATACCGAAAGAGGTACGAGATATTTCGATAAACGCAGCTTCTTACCTGGTAAGAAACGAACAATTAGGATATTACTCAAAAGATTATTTTTACGGAGCTCTTAACGGAACCATACAAAAAAGAGGCGATATCTGGTGGTGGTGCAAAAGATATAACGTAAGCGGAATTTTCAGGTTCGAAGAGTCGGATATCAAAGACTACCCGGGAACCATACGCCCCGCCGCCGGTGCCATTTTCTATAATTTCTATATATCCACGTTCGCGTTCGACGATAAAAACGGTTATATGTATCTCGCCATGCGTATAGGGGACAAAGACGCTATTTATAAAATAAAAACAGAACTTGCGGAATCAATTAGCAGCACAGAACAAATGTCCCTCTTTCGTACATCGGCCATATGTATAGACGATTCTCCATTTAAAGATGAAGGAAGTATTGGAGAATTCATCCATATATCCCAAATGGCTGTCGACACCATCGGAGGCTATATATATTGGGCTTACCAAAGTCCTGACGAAAATCACAAAAGCGGAATTAAACGGGTATCTCTGAACATAGAACAACCATCGTTTGCCGATGTGGAAAACATAGCCGAGGGTATTGAAGCCTATGGCATTTGTATCGGATCGGAACTCAAAACTGGGAAACAGATACAAATCACGGCTCAGGCCGGAAACCTAAAAGAAAGTATAATACAACAAAATGCACAAAACGCGTCCTCTCTTAAGATTAAAGGGAACCTGGATGCCCGTGATTTCAAATATATTATGGATGAAATGAGACATAAATTATCATTTTTAGACCTTTCGGAAGTCAATATTACAGCCTATCGGGGAACCGAAGGTACAGTAATCGGACAAATCACCGACTATCCGGCCAATGAAATTCCCGCAGGAGCATTCCAGGCCTCATTTTACTCCCCCTCCCCATTAAGTCAAATCATTCTTCCCAATACACTGGAATCTATAGCAATGAAGGCGTTCATGCAATGTAAATATTTACACTCCGTAATATTTCCTCAAACTCTGAAAAAAATAAACACAGCGGCATTCGGGTCTTGTGAATCTCTTAAAAATATAGAACTTCCTCCTTCATTAGAATATCTTGGATATGCGTCTTTCAGCAACTGTCCCGGCCTGACCGAGATAGAAATTCCGGCCTCTGTCAAATATCTGATCCCGGGAGCGTTCAGGGCCTGCAACAACATAAAATCATTCCATGTCGAAAATGAGAATAAAGCATATAAAAGTATAAACGGCACTATCTTTTCCTTAGACGGAGATACACTAATCACTTATCCTATAGGCAAACCAGAAACAGACTATTCCGTTCCAGAAGGAGTAAAAGTAATCGCATTCGATGCTTTTCTTTGCAACCGGTTGCAAGAGGTGACATTTCCCGAATCATTGGAATTAATAGAATCTAATAGTTTCAGCATACAAGGTTGGGGAAATAGTGATTTAAATATAAGTCTATTAGAAAAAGCTGATTTTAGTAAATGTATAAATCTGAAAACAATACAATCATATGCTTTCGCCCGAACGGCCTTAAAAAACTTAGACCTATCAGCCTGTATTTCACTAACTGAAATTGAAAATAGTGCATTCGGATTTGAGTTGAGAAACATCAAATTACCTAAAAATTTAAACCGTATCGGACAATACGCATTCCAGTCATCTGTAAAGAACTTAATGTGTCTGGCAGAGAAACCTCCGGTATGCGAAACCGGAGCGTTCGGAGAGAATAATACAAACACTATATTATACATTCCTTCCGGTAGCGGAAACAGTTATAAAACAGCCAACGAATGGAAAAATTTCACACAAATAGAAGAGGTAAATTCTGTTAATACGAAAAAAAATATTTTCGTATCAAACGCAGGCAGTTTGTCCCGATTGCTGACAAATGATGATAAGGCATTTGTTACAAATTTAACCGTTTCGGGAACTATAGATGCACGGGATTTTAAGACTATTCAGGACTTACCGTTTTTGAATAATTTCTCACTGTCCGAGGCCAGAATCTCTGCTCATACAGGAATCGGCGGGACAGTTGGAGCAGAGACGTCTTATCCTGAAAACGAAATTCCGCAAGATTTTTGCAAAGACAAAGAAATTGAGAATTTCATATTCCCGACATCGGTCGTATCAATCGGACAAAATGCGCTTAACAATCCATCACTAAAAGTTATAGATTTATCGGGATATACCAACCTGACCACTATTCAAAGGCCAGGAGCTTTTTCAGGAGGAAATTTCCATACGGTAATCCTCCCGTCTTCACTAAAACAATTTGCCGGATTTAATAATAATGACAAGATAAAAAAGGTAGTAAGTTATTCTACAGTACCGCCAGAAACAGAAACTATACGTATCGGCTCGTCATTCTCATCAACCGATCGTGATCATTGCATCATTTATGTTCCTAAAGGCTGTAAAGAAACTTATCGTAATGCAAACGGATGGAAACGGTTCACAAACATTATAGAAATGGACGACAGTTATATCTACCCTATACAAGAAGACTTACAAACTAAAGCTTGGTTCAACGAGAACCATCTGATTATAGACTCTGAAAAAGGTATAAATAAAATAACGGTTTATAATATGACCGGGAAATTAATCATTACGAAAATTAATCCTTCAAATAGGATTAGTTTACCATGCGAAACGACAAAAGGTTTATATTTAGTCGGTATCACATTCGACGATAACAGTACACAAGCTATAAAAGTAATGAAACAGTAGCTCACTAATATACATACAACCATATATAAAAAGAGCCCGGATAATTAATATAGATTATCCGGGCTCTTTTTATATCGCATACATTACTTTCAATTCTTTTTTACAGAATTTCTTCCCATATACATAGTTTCAGGTTCACGCAACCATTGGTTTTAATAATAATTCCCTCTTTTTCCAATAGTAGCTTTTGATCAGTCCATCCCGGCACAAGCCTTCCCTGACTATTGACTACACGATGGCAGGGTAAATTCATCTCTTTCGGAACCAAAGACATTGACTTCCCTACCCGGCGTGAATGCCGGGGAAAACCGACAAGACGGGCTATCTGTCCGTAAGTAACGACCTTACCGAAAGGTATTTCCCTGACAATACTGTAAACTTCGGCGTCAAAATTCTCTAAATCGGGTTTCATCTTTGCTGAAATCTTTTTTGTATCATTACAAATATAGAGACAATCTCCTGAATATCCACAGCCGATTGTAATGATAAAAGCCGGAATAAATCCGGCTTTTATTCTCTCACGATCCAATTACCTGCATGAAAGACTGTATATCTAACAAGTTATAATCAAATACCTAACGACTTTTTAATAGCTTCGATCTTCACATCGGCATCGGCATTGGCTCTGTCATAATCGGCATAACTGTCCATATGCCCGTGAACTTCGATATAAAATTTGATTTTAGGCTCTGTTCCCGAAGGACGAATAGAAACTTTGGTTCCGTCTTCGGTAAAATATTGAAGGACATTAGAAGTAGCAGGCATATCCAATTTCGTTTTTTTGCCTGTTTTCATGTCTGTAGCTTCCAAAGAATCGAAATCTTTTACCAGAACAACCTCGGAACCTGCCAGTTCTTTCAGCGGATTTGCCCGGTAATTTTTCATCATAGCTACAATCTCTTCTGCCCCGGATTTACCTTTACGTACTACGGATATACCTTTTTCTTTTGAAAATCCGTACTCAAGATAAATATCCTGCAACATCTGGTACATGGTTTTTCCGTTGTCTTTCGCCCAGGCTGCTATCTCAGCCATTAAAGAGATAGAAGACACAGAGTCTTTGTCACGTGCAAAATCTTCGGGTAAGAATCCAAAACTTTCTTCTCCTCCGCCGATGTATTTTTCTTTACCTTCCAATTCACGAATAACAGCAGCTATCCATTTGAAGCCTGTGTAAGAATCGTACATTTTTATATTATTACGATCGGCTATGGTCTTAATGGTTTCAGTCGTTACTATCGTCTTCACAATAAACTCCTTACCTGTAAGACGTCCTAATTCTTTATAACGGGTCATCAGATAATTCAGGAATATCATCACGATCTGGTTTCCGTTAACCAATATGAACTCGCCTTTATCGTTACGAATAGCAATACCTATCCGGTCGGCATCGGGATCGCTCGCCATGACTAGTTCGGCATCTGTTTCAATGGCTTTACGAATAGCCATATCCAGCGCAGCCGGTTCTTCCGGGTTAGGTGATACTACTGTAGGAAAGTCTCCGCTTACTACATCCTGTTCGGGCACATGGATAATGTTAGTGAATCCGAAATTCTTTAATGAAGCGGGAATCATTTTCACCCCTGTACCGTGAATAGGTGTATACACAATTTTCAAATCGTGATGGCGGGCAATAGCATCGGGACTAAGGGAAAGCGTTTTAATTCTTTCCAAATATTTTTTATCCATTTCCTCCCCGATAATCTCTATCAGATCCGGATTGCCTTTAAACTTAATATCTTTAACCGAAGTGATTTTGTTCACCTCGTTTATGGTTTCTTTGTCATGGGGCGCGATCATTTGAGCGCCATCGCTCCAATACGCCTTATAACCATTATACTCTTTAGGGTTATGAGAAGCCGTAAGGATTATACCACTCTGACAACCTAATTCACGAATGGCAAAAGATGTTTCGGGTGTAGGACGCAACGAATCGAAAAGATAGACTTTAATACCGTTCGCCGAAAAAATATCGGCCGATATTTCGGCAAACTTGCGACTGTTATTCCGGCAATCGTGACCTATAACGACTTTAATCTGCGGTACGTCTGAAAAAGCTTTTTTCAAGTAATTGGAAAGTCCCTGTGTAGCCGCTCCTACCGTATATATGTTCATACGATTTGTTCCGGCTCCCATAATGCCGCGAAGGCCTCCGGTTCCAAATTCCAGGTCTTTATAAAAAGATTCTATCAATTCGGTCTTATCGTCGTTTTCCAGCATAGCTTTCACCTGTGTTCTGGTTTCCTCGTCATAGCCGTCTCCCAACCATACCTGGGCTTTCGCCGTAACATCTTTCAATAATTCTTCGTTTTCCATATTCACAACGTATTTAAAATTTGTATTTTATTCTCTATAGACAAATATACAATTTATTTCAATATTGTCTCATAAAACGAAAAAAAACCTTTTTTTAACCAGCCGGATTATTTAACAGTTTCCAGGAATTTATCACCGGTTTGCTTTACAATAGCCCGGTAATAATCTTCGGAATAACCCGGAAAAAGAGGATTTGCGGGCAACCCGTATCCATTCTCCTGGAATTTTCCGTTTTCTTCTCGTTTAACATTACCGTCCAAGAACTTAACCATCAAATACTCTCCCAATTCTTTCCAGCGGGCTGTGCTATTCTGTGCCTGCGATATACTATAATCGGTGAGATAACGTACCGCATCTTCCGGTGAATTTTTGTATAATTCCACAGCAGCTTTATCTACAGCTGCCTGACTTTTATTAAAACTTTCTTCCAGATCGGTCTGTACATTGCGTATGTCTCCTATCATCCTGTCATACCGATTATATGCCATATTGGCAACCCAGTTATGTATCCAGAAAGCCGAAGTCCATGAAAATTTCAACAGATTGCCATTAGCCGGACTGAAACATTCGGGTACGTGAGTAAGGCTGCAATATATAGGTATATATACACAAGTATTCGCATCATCGACACCGAACCAGAGAACTCCTCCTATAGGGTCGGGCAACCAGTTTCTCATTTGTGCAACCAAAGTAAAGCCCGTTTGTTGAGTAGCTGTCGCACGTTCCATGCAATAATGTTTTCCATCTACTTCAAAAGACATGGGGCGATACCTGTACGGCACTTTGAAGGGGCCGGCTCCCACGTCTTGGCTCATATCGAAAGGCGTACCTTCAAAGTGGTCGCGCATGGCGTCCTTCATATCTTGTACAGTTAATTTACGATTAGGTTTTATATAAAGGGGAAAAGGTTCCTCTGAAGTACCGTTCAGATACGGAAGATAACGGTCCATATCTTCACTGTATTTACGAAAGAAACTCCATACGCGTGCTTCACAAGCACGTAATGCTCCAAAGTCGGCAGGTGCATAAGTTTTAGCAAAGCTAAAATCTTTGTTCAGTCCGTCAAAATATCCTTGTTCACGGGCAAACGATATAACATCCGGCGAATAGATACAGTTATCTTTATCTTCTAAAGGAAATTTATGAATACGAGCCTGATTGGCGTGCCCGGCTATACAATCGTCAGGAATACGAACGGCTACCCACACGGCTCCTCTTCGCCCGGGACCTTTCCCAATCATATCCATGACCCAAACTTCATTGGGATCGGCAATAGAAAAAGTTTCCCCACTACTATAATACCCATACTTTTTCACCAGCGAGGTCATCACTTTTATCGCTTCTCTTGCTGTTTTGGCTCGTTGTAACGTTATGTACATCAAACTGCCGTAATCAATAATTCCGGTCGTATCAACCAGTTCTTCCCGGCCGCCCCAGGTAGACTCGGTAATTGACAACTGATGTTCATTCATATGTCCTACGACCGAATAAGTCTGTTCCACTTGTTCTATTTGTCCCAGGTATTTATTCGTATCCCACTCATATATGTCCAGCATAGAACCTTTAGGGTAAACTGCAGCCGGATATGTAGTCAGAGAACCATACAATGTATGCGAATCGGCTGAATAGGTTATCATCGTACTTCCGTCTTCTGTAGCCTGTTTTCCGGCTAAAAATCCCGTACATGCAAACACCGGCACCCCGGGTAATAATAGCGCCGCAAGGGCCGTAATAAGATTTTTTTTCATCTATTTCCTGTCTTTTATATATTTACCATTTAAAATCACGTGTATATACCTGTTCATTTCCACAGGCATCGGTCACAGTAAAACGCAGCCTATGCATTCTTCCTCCAGACACTCTCGAAGGCTCCAGCTTATACGATGCTCTCGCCGTTTTTCCATCCAGTTCAAATAATACGAATTTACCGTCAATCGTTCCTTTATAATTCTCGACACCACTATGCCGGTCGCTTATGCGAAGCGTAACTATGCCGGTGCGCCCCCATTGTTCGGGTTTAATAGGAGTTATCACAGGTTTTACCGTATCTATGGCTACGGCATAGGTTCCCAGGTCTCTGATTTTAGAAATTAAATAACCGTTCTGATATCTTCCTTTCACAGTACTTTTAGTTTTACCATTGATATGTACCATGTAATATGTCTGTTTATCCCTCTGATTATCTTGCGATAATTTTATGGTAAGAGTGGCAAAACGGTGCATAGGAACCGTGTTATTATGCAATACGTGCACATCCGAAACATATCCGGGCTCCTTACGTGCAGCATAGCGGAAATTGAAATCATCATAAAAAACATCTGGCGGAATTTCGAGTCTCACACCTTTTTCCACAAACAAATTCGCCTGGTTATATTTCATACGATGTCCCACCTCCTTTTTCACAGGTACCGGTTGCTTTATTCCTTGTATGGTAAAATTCACAACGGAACGATTCCCAAAACCATCGGACAACACATACCGGCAATTGTAGTCACGTTCTTCATTTATCCTGAAAACACCTCTGTTCACCACATCATTATATACACCGGATAATTTATTTCCCGGATCGACATATGATTTCATGACAATGGATTTATAAAGTATCTTATCTTCATAATCTATGAAACTATTCAGATACCGGCTTTCATCAAAAGAAAAAGCATCTATACAATAAGAAAAGAGAAGTATTCCGTCTACATACAATTCGGTCTTTTTTACGCCATAGATATTTGTCGTACCATCCATCCGGTCATACGCTTTAATCCCTAATGCAAGATCACCCCAAGCCCGAAAGGGACGAGCCAACGTATAATTACCGCTCTCATTTTTTATTACCGGTTGGCGGCATTTCTCAGTAGTTCCATCGACTACACCATTTATCGGGTATAATACAACCTGACGAGGATCGGGAGCTACGGCATCACGTATTAAAGTTTTAAAAAAAGGCATAGGGTCCACCGGCTTTTCCGTCCGGGTTTCCCTGATATCCAGATGCAAATGAGGACCTCCTGAAGAACCGGCATTGCCGCTATAAGCGATAATACGCCCCTTTTGCACAGGAATTTCCCCCGGTTTAAAATATTGGGTAAGAGAAAAATTCTCATTTTTATACTGAATCGGCTTTACAATTTTATCAATAAAAGGAGCAAACCGGTCCAGATGACCATACACAGTAGTATAACCGGAAGCATGAGCTATATACACAGCTCGTCCAAATCCCCATGGAGACACCATGACACGCGAAACATATCCATCATCCATAGCATAAACAGGAATACCGATACGCCCTTGTGTTTTAAAATCAAGTCCCGAATGAAAATGACTACCTCGTAACTCGCCGAAATTACCACTTAGATACAATGGTATTTTCATAGGAGGAAACATAGTTTCCGCTTTAGCTGATGTTATTATCGTTAATAATCCAATTACCAAAAAAGAAAAACCGATATATATTTTTTTCATTATACGTTTTGTCATAAGGAACGCAAATATAAAAAAAACAGAGGAAAGCTAAAAGTAAAATACATTTCCCGGCTCCCTTTATTAAGGTTATTTCTCTATTATACACACATACCTCGACCATACATATGCTCATTTACATTTTTTCTATTTTAAAGGTGAGAAAAAATAATATTTTTTTCATCTTCTTTTCATCTGGTTATCAAACGTATGTAATAGCAACAGCACTTTAGTGTACATTTTATTTGAATAAAATTAATCTCTACTATTGCAAAATTGAGAAATGACGTCTATATTTGCACTCGCAATTGGGACCGAGAGAGGCTCGCTGGTTGTAAAAATAAAAAGTTGGTGTGGTAGTTCAGCTGGTTAGAATACATGCCTGTCACGCATGGGGTCGCGGGTTCGAGTCCCGTCCGCACCGCAAATCAAAACTCTAAGTTAGTTAATTTCAACTACTTAGAGTTTTTTGTTTTTGAAGAGGGGCGCAATTAGGGGCGAATTCGCAAAATAGCCAACTTGCTATTGTTCAATATTTTGGCAAAATTAAAATTCCCCAAAGAAAATTTTCTTCTCAAAAAATCTTTAGTAACTTAATGCTTGAATTAAGTTATAAAGACCAGGTGAAACCGTCTCCGCATATCCTTGCATCATACTCGATAAGCCCTTGAAAATGGCAACTACTCAATCTATCTTCGGATAATGGTTATAGGGCAAGAGACGAAAACACCTACTGGTTATGAAACAGATAATAGCCTTTGGATAGCAAAGCCAAATTACCAAAGAAAAATTCATGTCGTGCCGTTATTCTTGATATAATTCGCCACGATAAAAATATCAAGAATCCTTACCTTAAATACAAAATCCCCAAGGACAAGATTAAAAATTGAATGAGTCGGTAGCAATGAAGAAGCTCCTGCCTCAATTTGAAGCCCTTTCATATCATAGAATTTCTATGCAGAGTTTCTCCTGGCTTGTTATTCAGGATGCATATTTCGGGATATATTAGACCTCAAATAGTCGCACATCGGGCGGAAGAATCAACGTATCAAAAGTAAGTCAAAACGAAATATTCCGTTACAACCGTCATCAAACCTTGTACAACTGCGCAAGGCGTTATAAAAAAAGAAGCAGATTGCCTTCCCGCCTATCAGGTATCGCCACACACCTACATATACACGGACAAACAACCCTATACGGAAAGTCATCTGTACCTTACCTTATGTATGCTTCTTCTTAATTTGGCGATTTCGATAAGCAAAGGACTTCTTACAATATGTCCGTTCCGAAGAACTATACAAAGATAAAGTATTTCATTCACTACCCGATTGAACCTCAGACAAAATATTGCTTGTTCTCCGATAGGATTTTTTTGTCAGTTCCAAACTCATATCTATTCGCATTACGCATGGAATAAGGTAGTCGGCATTGAACAAAAGGCAGAATTTATTTTGGAGAAACTTTTATTGCCAATCAAATATTCATACATTTATAGGTAATTTCAAAATGCAGAAATAACTAATTATTATGAAAGTAATTTTAGACTCTAATGTATTTGATGATGTAGTAAAAGGGAAGATAGACCTTGATATATTTGAAAAGAATAATATTGAGGTTTGTATCACCCATATACAAGTCGACGAAATAAATGAATGCCCTGATAAAGAGAAGCGGGCATTGCTTTTTAATTCTATGACCGCACTAAGACCAGAGAAAATCCCTTCAGAATCCTTCGTCATTGGAGTGTCTCGAATTGGAGAGGCAAAAATTACGGATGGAGATCACATTATTGAGCAACTAAGAAATAGTAACATAAAACGGACAAATGATGCGATAATTGGAGAGACTGCAATCAAAAATGACCTTATACTGATAACTAATGATAAGAGATTTAAAAATAAAGTCATTGAATTAGGTGGTCATGCCATGGATACAGAAGAACTCATACGCAATATCGGGGACGGTATAAAGGACAAAAATTTTCTGTACGATTAACATCTTCACATCCCTGAGTTAAAAATGCAATTCATTTAATCATCTTAATATAACCAAAATATCAATTAAATAAAGTCATTCGATTGTAAAAAAGAACTACCGTACGCACCGCTTATAAGATTACGAAACATCCTGAAGATTAATGATTTTCAGGATAGTTTTTGTATATATGGGTAATACAGAAGCATTTCAAAATTATCCGGTATTTTTATAAATGGTATTTTTCTTCTAATTGAATCTCCTGTAAATGGCTATCCTGCACATGGCTATCAATATGATAACACACCTTGTCGATTCAAAGTAACTCCGTAGCTTTAACAGTTTTTATCTTATGTAATAAGGCATGTGATATAAACTATAAATTTTCTCACTATTTTAAAAATTCCAGAGCTTCCAACAGAGCCGTTTTATTAATTGGTTTAGTTACATATCCGGTAAATCCGCTTTTCATAATGCGTTCGATATCATCGGAAAAAGCACAGGCAGAAACTGCTATAATGGGAATATCCACATTTACCGAACGAATTTTTGCAATAGCTTCATATCCATCCATGACAGGCATTTTTATGTCCATAAGAATAGCATCCGGATTATTCTTTTCAAAAAGTTCTACAGCTTCTTCTCCATTCCATGCGTGCAATAAAGTGAATTTACCTTTCAGCATAGTCTGGTATAGACGAAAATTATCGACGACATCTTCTGCAATTAACAGAACCGGAAGTTTTATGCGTACATTATCTTTTTTATCCATCGGGGCAATTGCTGCTGTTTTTGCCTCGTGCTCCTGGAATGATGTGCTTTCCACCGGTTTTACGGGTAAAGTGAACCAGAATGTACAACCGCCCGATTCATTGGTATAAACTCCTATCTCCCCGCCCAAGCGTTGTACTATATTCGTGCAAATAGGTAACCCCAACCCTGTTCCGTTTGTAAATGTATCTAATTTTACAAAGCGTTTGAAAACATCACACTGTTGTTCTTCCGGAATTCCACGTCCTGTATCGGAAACAAAAAATCTCAGTCCGTGTTCTTCCAGCTCATAGCCGAAACGAATATGTCCTTCCCGGGTAAATTTCATGGCATTACTAACCAAATTGGATATCACCTGCAACACACGGTTTTGTTCCGTATTAATTACACATGTTTTCAATGACGGTATAAAAACAATATCGACTTCCGGATTCACCGATTTGCGCCTGCAAGTCATTTCCAGTGTTTTCAGCATCTCATTTATATCCACTTCACTATATACAAATTCCAAAGTATTTGCTTCTATTTTAGACAAATCCAAAATATCATTAATGAGTTGTAACAGCAAATCATTATTACGGCTGATCACCGACATATATTCTTGCTTTTCTTCATTGTCTTCGGTGGCAGCCAATAACTCGCTAAATCCCACTATCGCATTTAAAGGTGTACGTATTTCATGACTCATATTAGAAAGAAACAGAGACTTTAAACGATCCGATTTTTCGGCAGCCTCCTTGGCCTCTTTCAATGCGTCTGCAGCCTTGCGCTGTACCGTTACATCTTCAAATTTCAATACACATCCCCGAATATTTCCTTCTTTGCCTTTATCGAATACAGGTATGGCCGTTACTTCTATATCCATCCCTCCTATCAATCTTCGCTCGCCTTTTTCTATTTTTCCTGAAAGCATAGCCCGCCCTGCCGAACAGCTGGTGCAAGGCTCTGTTTGTCCTAACACTGCTTTGTAGCAACAACAACCTTTTTTGTAACGCAGCGCGAAAGGATGATTGGAATATTTATCGACATTCGACCACTGTACTTTAAAATCGGGGGTAAGAAAGACCAAGCCATTATTGGTATGATTCAGAATCAACTGGTTTATTTCCTGCGCTTCTTCCACATCTCTGTTGGCCTCGATTAATTTCTTTTCATTCAATTTATTATCCGTAATATCCCTCAAGGTCCCTATGATACGAAGCGGGGCTCCCGATTTATCACGTTTATCGACCGTAAGGTAAAGATCATAATATGTTTCATATTTACCGGTGACATCATAACGAATTTCGCGATGTGCATTATCTATAGTCCCTTCTTTTATGTCTTTGAATATTTGTAATATATCATTCTTATCATCAGGATGTATATAACGGATCACATCCGATGAAGATACTCCGTTTTTATTTTTGAAAAAATTATCATTTCTATCTTTGAATTCCTGAAATTTCAAATAAATCAAATCAGTAGCAATATCCCAAATGAGAGGCACTGTAAATGTTACGGCAAAAGCTATTTTCATCTGACGATTCGCCTCTTGCAACTGTTCCTGTACCTTTATCAGATCGGTAATATCCCACCGGGTAGCCATCAACCAATTATGCGCGTCATTAGAAACCACATTTTTATTTACGATGGAATAATGTTTTACTCCGTCCGGAGTCACATATATCTCTTGCGCACGGTAAGAACCGTTATCTTCTATAATCTTTTTATCGACCGACTGATAATACTGCCCTCTTTCCTCACCATATATCTCAATATCTGTTTTTCCCAATATTTGTTCACGGGTGTATCCTCCGGTAAGTTCACACTGCTTGTTCCAGTAAACATATTTCAATTCATCATCTATATCTTTTATTATCAACGGCATAGGCATATTATCCAATACCGCATTCAACAGTTTCTCATTTTGTTTAATAGAAAGGTCTTTTTTCCTTCTTTCTGTAATATCTTGCTCGAAACAGATTACGTATTTTTCATTCAGCCTTTTAAAACGACCTTCGAAATACAATTTACAACCGTTATAAGTGACAGAATATTCCACTTTTACTATATCATCGGATTTCAAAACATGCTGAATCCCACTCTCCACATTGCCGATAAATTCCGTATCTACATATTCTTTTATATGTTTACCCAGAATTAAATCCTCATGTATCTTTTTCCCATTATAAATTTTTCGTATAATCAAATGGTCATCAATTAAAAACATAATATCAGGTATAGAATTTATAACCTTACCGGACATTTCCAAACGACCTGAAATACGTTTTCTGTAAATATAGATAAAAAGGAGATTACCCATTATTGCCGACAACACCCCTATTATGATATAAATAATCATTTTATTATTTATTTTAATGCACATTCAGGTACAAATATATAAGATATTTTATCTAATACTATGCTTAATTAAATTATTTATTACAAAATGAAATGCAAATAAGATAAACATATGTAAGTTTTCTGCTTTACTCCATCCATAAACCTACCTTCGGAACCATATACCTAACAAAACCTACCCGGTAACTAATCTATAGATTTATTATAAATAATATTTATATTTATAATTATATGAGTCAATTCTTTTTTCAGAAAATACATTATAATCCGATAAACAGACGTTAATATCCAAACATTTTATATATTTGTAGGAGTTACATGAAGTGTTGAAGACTTTTTGTTTTATAATAATATATTCATAACTTTGCAGTAACAAAAACATAAAATAACAGGTGGGATATACATGAGACAATCAGGTGATTTTGATGAATACGTACAATTTAAAAAACAACGAGGCAGAGAGATGGCGTGAAGCCATTGCTTTAGCCCAAACAGGCTGGTGGGAAGCCGATCCCGATCATCAGGTTTATTTCTGTTCGGACTTCATCGCAGACTTATTAAGTCTTCTGTCTAAAGAAATATCTTTTTCGTATCTCTTTAATACGATACGTGAGGATTACCATGACCCTGTCAGTTCTAATTTCCTCCCGGAAAATAAAAAAGAAAAACGAGAACTTTCCAATCCGTCAATTGCTCCGGCCGGTACTATCCGGATATATTGCAAGTGTGGACAGGAGCAAACGAATGAAAAAAGAACGGTTGACGTATATAAAACAGATAAATATGTTATTCTCAATGCCTCCACCGCTTTTGCTTTCGACAAAACCGGGAGTTAGCCGTCCACCGGGTACAAGGATTATTTACCTAAACCTTTCTTCGAAAACGAATTAAAAGTAATATAAAAAATGGTTATGAACCTATTTGCTCAGATGAAAAAGTCTAAATATATTTTTACTTTCATAACGAATTTACTGCTCTGCCTGGCAGTATCGACAAATGCGCTTGCAAACAATGCAAACGAGGAAAACGATTATATACTACTCATCAATACTTATACCGAAGCCACCCCTTGGAGCATCGACGTCATTAAGCCTATCATGGATATCGCTTCCCAAAGCAATAAGCTGGATCTCCATGTAGAAAATATGAATACACTGCTTATTGAAAATGAAAAAGATTTGTTGAGATTCGAGAATATTATTTTTTCCCATTACCGTATAAAGCCCCCAAAAATGATTGTATTGGTAGGTTTCGGAAGTACTATTTTAATAGACAGACTTGTTTCTGAATGGGGAAGGGATATACCTATTATGATTTGTAGTGAAAAAGATTATATATCAAATAAAGAAAATTTATTTTCAAGAAAAGCAATACTACCGGAAAACCGGATTCCGCTTTCTGACCTGCAAAAAAAATATAACATTACTCTATTGCAAAAGCCTGTCTATCCGGAAAAAAACCTTGACCTGATGCTCAGAATGCTTCCAGAAATGAAAAAACTTATTTTCATCGGAGATAAAACATACATTAGCCAACAAACCGACAGCGATTTAAAACAGTATATTAAAGAGAAATATCCATTTGTCGATTATCAATTCATTTCGTCGGCGCTTGTCACGACCGACAGTTTACTGACAGACCTTAATTATATAGATCCGGTTACGACCGGTTTGTTGTTTTCTTCTTGGTTTCAGAAACTGGATTTTCTAGGATACACCCTGATGATGACCAATCCTTATTACATAACCGAGACCTCTCCCGTCCCGATATTTTCTCTCTACCCGGCGGATATCGATAATAAAAACGCTCTTATAGGCGGATATTTCAATGATACGAAAGAATATGAGGAAAAAGAAAAAGAAACTGCAACCCGGATATTGAGAGGAGAACGGCCATCCAATATTCCATTCTTTGAAAATCCGGACGGAGTGCCAGTATTCAACTACAACAATCTATTATTTCATAAAATAGATCCTAAGCTATGCCCTAAAGAAACGATCCTTTTCAACAAACCTCCTACGTTCTGGAAAAAATATAAAGATTTTTTGATAGGCGGAGGTATTCTGCTGGTTCTCATCATAATCGGTTTTCAATACCGTCGTTTACGGACTCTAGAAAAATTAAAAGTCACCCAACAGCGAAATCTAAAATTAAGCGAACAATATACTAATCTGGTAGACAATATGCCTATCATATATATGAGGGGTACACTCATAAAAGACAACGAAGGAAATATAACCGATGCTACATTTTTAAATGTAAACCATTATTTCAATGCGATCTTCTATCCGAACGGAGAAGTAATCGGTAAAAAATGCAGTGAGGTTTTACCAGATATCATGTCCGAATTCCTTCATTATTCAAATTTATGTTTAAAAGAAAAACATACTATTACCTACTCGTCGTACAATAAAAATAAAAACATATTCTACGATATAGTCATGAATATTACCGGAAATAATAAATTCATTGACGTATTCTGCGTAGACAGTACGGCTCTGCACAATGTCCAGATCCAGCTACGTTCCACCAATCAAAAGTTAGCGATGGCATTAGAAGTAGCTAATATCATACCCTGGAGATGGAATTTGAAAGAAAAGACAATTATATGCGATATGAATCGCATTGTGAAACACGACAATGAAACAAATATAACAGGTGAGGAACTCATCGTAGCTCCAGAGGAGCAATATTTTTCAAAAGTCCATAAAAAAGACCGAGAAAGGTTATTACAAGCTTATCAAAATCTGATAGAAGGAAAAATCAGTAAAGTCAAAGAAGATGTCAGAATACTAAACAAATACCATTTCGAATGGGTAGAAATACAGGCTACGATAGAAAGTCGCGACGAAAATGAAAAACCGATATCTCTGGTAGGTTCATCTTTGGTAATTACCGAACGGAAAAAGATGGAAGAAGATCTATTATCGGCTAAAGAAAATGCCGAAGAATCGAATAAACTCAAATCGGCATTTCTGGCTAACATGAGCCACGAAATACGCACCCCTCTAAATGCAATCATCGGTTTTTCCGAAATCCTGGCTTCAACAAATGAAGAAAAGGAAAAGCAAGAGTACATCAGTATTATAGAGAACAATAATGCTTTATTATTACAGCTTATAAACGACATACTTGACTTGTCTAAAATTGAAGCGGGATCAATGGAGTTCACCTACTCAGATTTCGACCTTAACGACCTGATGAAAGAATTAGAACGTAGTCTCTTATTAAAAATTTCACCGGACAAATATTTAACTCTTCATTCTGAACTTTCCTTACAAGATTGTCATATACACTCTGAAAAGAACAGATTGTCTCAGTTAATTATCAACCTGGTTTCCAATGCAATAAAATTTACAGACAAAGGAGTTATAAATTTTGGATACACCGTTAAAGGAAAGATGCTGCATTTTTATGTAACCGACACGGGATGCGGTATTCCCAAAGACAAATTAGACAGCGTGTTCGGGCGTTTCATTAAACTGAACAAATTCGTGCCCGGTACCGGTCTCGGATTAGCTATATGCCGGTCTATAGTTAAACGCATGGGTGGTGAAATCGGAGTAATTTCACAAGAAAACCAAGGCTCCACATTCTGGTTCGAGATACCTTATCTTCCGATAACAATAGAAAAGAAAATAGAGGGTAAAGAACAGCCTGAAGAAATTAACGAACATGAGATCACTATTCTGGTAGCTGAAGATAATGAATATAATTATAAGCTAATAGAATCCATATTGAAAAAGGAATATAAGCTTATTCATGCATGGAACGGACGTGAAGCGGTAGAATTATACTTAAAACACAAGCCTCAAATTATTTTAATGGACATAAATATGCCGGTTATGAATGGATATGAAGCTACCCGAGAGATACGTAAATACGCACCAAACGTACCGATCATCGCGGTTACCGCTTTCGCATATGCTTCGGACGAAGAAAAAATAAAGGAACACGGTTTCAATGATTATGCCCCAAAACCTATTAATGCAAGCATATTAAAAAAACAAATCATCGCAAATTTACAACGGCATTTTATTTTTCTTTAAATAAAGGCTTCATCATACATCAATTATGGCAAAAAGAATATTAGTAAGCGGAGGAGCCGGTTTCATAGGCTCTCATTTGTGTACCAAACTGGTACAAGACGGAAATGACGTAATTTGCTTAGACAATTTTTTTACCGGTGCGAAAAAAAACGTGGAACACCTGATCGGATATACGAACTTCGAAATTGTCAGGCATGACGTAATAGATCCATTCAGAGCAGAAGTGGATGAGATCTATAATCTGGCTTGTCCAGCTTCTCCGATACATTACCAGTATGATCCCATACAAACGACCAAAACTTCGGTATATGGCGCGTTAAATATGTTAGGACTGGCCAAACGGGTACGAGCAAAGATTTTACAAGCTTCGACGAGCGAAGTTTACGGAGATCCCGAAGTACATCCTCAGCCGGAAGAATATTGGGGCAATGTTAACCCTATCGGCATACGCTCATGTTATGATGAAGGAAAACGCTGTGCCGAGACATTATTCATGGATTACCGCCGCCAACACAATCTGAGGATAAAAATCGTCCGCATATTCAATACTTACGGACCTAAAATGCTTGCGCACGACGGCAGAGTAGTTTCTAATTTCATCTTACAGGCTCTTAACAACCAGGTAATCACCATTTATGGAGACGGACAGCAAACCCGCAGCTTTCAATATATCGACGACCTTATTGAGGGTATGGTAAAAATGATGGATACAGAAGATAATTTCACAGGGCCGGTAAATATGGGCAATCCCGTAGAATTTACTATTCTGGAACTTGCCCAAAAAATTATAAAACTGACAAACTCCAAATCAGAAATAGTATTTTTACCTCTGCCACACGACGACCCGAAACAAAGAAAACCGGATATCAGTCTTGCCAAAGAAAAGCTAAACTGGGAACCGACTATCCAATTAGAAGAAGGTTTATTGAAAATGATAGAATATTTTACCAAGAATCACATACAATAAGAAAAAACATGGAAATCAACCGGAACGAATATAAAATACTGATAGTAGATGACATTAGTTCAAACGTTTTATTGCTAAAAGTCTTATTGGTAAAAGAACAATATAACGTAATCACCGCAAGCAGCGGACGTGAAGCCTTAACATTGATCGAACAAGAAAAACCCGATCTGCTGCTCCTGGATGTAATGATGCCCGAAATGAGTGGCTACGAAGTCGCCCAACATATGAAAATGAATGCCGAGATGAAAGAAATTCCTATCATCTTCCTGACCGCATTAAATTCTACAGTCGATATAGTAAACGGTTTTCAGGTAGGAGGAAACGATTTTATTTCAAAACCGTTTAAGAAGGAAGAACTGACTATCCGCATCGACCACCAGCTATCCCTGATCGCTGCAAAACGCATCATCATAAGACAGACGGAAGAATTAAGAAAAATAATCTGTGGACGAGACAAATTGTATTCGGTCATAGCTCACGACCTGCGTTCTCCTATGGGAGCCATAAAAATGGTATTGAACATGCTCATATTGAATCTTCCACCGGAAACCATAGGGCAAAATATGTTCGAAATGCTGGAAATGGCAAACAGAACGACAGAAGAGGTGTTTTCTTTACTCGATAATTTACTTAAATGGACAAAAAGCCAGATAGGAAAACTAAATGTGGTTTATCAGGATTTCGAAATCACCGAAGTGCTGGAAGGAATTATAGGAATAGTATCCATGGTAGGCGAATTAAAACATATTAGGATCAGCCAAGACGAATGTTACGAACTTGCGGATGTACATGCAGACATCGACATGACCAAAACTGTTATGCGTAACTTATTAAGCAATGCTGTTAAATTTAGTCATGAAGGAGGAGAAGTCCTCGTTTCTATCAGGAAAGAAAATGATATGGCTATCATAAGCGTAAAAGATTCAGGATGCGGAATGAGTGAAGAGGATCAAAAAAAGCTTCTGAACGAAAGTACCCACTTCAGTACTTTCGGGACCAATAAAGAGGAAGGCTCCGGCTTAGGTTTATTATTGTGTAAAGATTTCGTAGAAAAGAACGGCGGAACTCTTTGGTTTGAATCTCAAAAAGGAGTAGGATCGACTTTCAGTTTTTCAATACCATTAAAGAAATAAGGCGCATTGTTTTTAATATATACAAGTTAATATTTTTTCGTTAGGACGGTTATATAACCGCCCTATTTTTTTCTGATTTATTTGATCAGAATAAATTCCTATTTTACACGGGCATATTACAATATACCATTCAATGCATTCTTAATCTGTTCCTTTAACAAGGAGACTGATATAGGTTTAGTTATAAAACCGCTGCAACCGGCTTCACGGGCCTTCTCCTTATCGCTTTCAAAAGCAAAAGCAGTCACCGCCAGAATAGGAATCGTAGAATTAAATTCCCTTATTTTCCGGGTTGCTTCCAACCCATCCATAACAGGCATACGGATATCCATTAAAATAATATCCGGGGACAACTCTTTACACATCTGAACTGCTTCAAGACCATCGTGTGCCCATTCTACCGTATAATCTTTCCGTAAAATGGAAAATATCAGCAAATAGTTACTTCTCGTATCTTCCGCAACAAGAACTACCGGGTTATCTTTTCTAACCACCATATTATTTATTTCATTTGATTGGGATACTGTCATAGAATCTTCTTTATTTTGCAAGGGTATTACATACGGATGTGTAAACCAAAAACGCGAACCTTTACCCGGCTCCGAATCCACTCCGATGCTACCCCCTAACTGTTCTACAATACTTTTGCAAATAGACAATCCCAAACCTGTACCATTTACAAAATGATCCAATTTTACAAAACGCTCGAATATCTGAGATTGCCTTTCTCTCTCGATGCCCACGCCCGTATCGGAAACATAAAATTCAATATGTTCTCCTTTTATTTCATAACCAACGTGAATACTGCCTTCATGGGTAAATTTCATAGCATTATTGACAAAATTGGATAGAACCTGATACAAACGATTCTTGTCACTCCTCAAATAGCATTCCTGTTCATTGTCATCAAATACCAGATTTACATTTTCGGACGTCTTAATCTGTAGGGAATAAACAATCTCCTGACAAAGCTTGTTCGCATCAACATTATCGAATGTAAAATCAAACATACCCGCTTCTATTTTCGAGAGGTCCAGTATATCGGAAATCAACTGAAGCAACAAATCATTATTTTCCTGTACAATCTTTATATATTTACGACGTTCTTCAATATCATTAGTATCTACCAACAAATTGGAGAAACCTACTATTGCATTCAACGGTGTACGTATCTCGTGGCTCATATTAGCAACGAATGCACTCTTAAGACGATCCATTGCCTGTGCTTCATCGCGGGCTATCACCAATTCCGCTTCCGTTTCTTTGAGTTCTGTTATATCATAATTGATTCCTATCAATTCTATAATATTCTGTTCGGGATCATAGTTTGTAACAATCATATTCATGCTTAACCAGTTCCATCTCTCATCCTTCCCGTTTCTCATCACCCGTACGTCCCTCTGGAAATTCTTCTCCGTACCGTTTATTACATTGCATATAAATTCTAAAGCTTTTATACGGTCATCCGGATGTAATTTACTATAGACTCCTACTATCTCGGAAAGCGGCGTATTCTCATCCTCACCCAAATTCTTAAACCATTGTTTAATGGCATAACCTTTCATATCGGCCAGGTTCAGTTTACAATATCCTACTTTGGCATAATCGGAAATAAAAGAGAAAAAATTCTCAAAATCACGAATACGATTAAGAGAATCGAAACGTTCCGTATTATCTATATTCAAAAAAACATATCCATTAAAAACACCTTGATTGTCGTACCATTTACATATCTTGGTATATAAATCTATCCCTGTAGATTTTTGAGAATTATAATACACTCCGTTGACGTTCTTAAACTGGTAATTCATGCTGAAATCCACCATATCTTCTTCACGGATACGTTTTCTTAATTCAGTATTTATATTCGGATTGGAAAAGAGATTAACCCCCAACACATCGCTCTTTTTTACAATCCCGAAAATTTCCATATCCTTATTATTAAGATCGGTCAATGTACCGTTCTTATCGTATATTTCCACTCCAACCGGAATATTGGCAAAAACATTTTTAAAAAGCTTCTCACTACGGTCCATCGCCCGGGAAGCTTTCACATTTTCGGCCAAATTAATGAAAAGCCCTACAACCTCGTCTTTTTCAGGGGAATAAACGATCCAATGGGAATAAATCTCATTTTCTTCAACATACTCGTCCATCTCTTTATATATTCCTTTATCCAGAATATCCAGTATAAAATCGACTTTCTTTTTGGGATCCTCATATATTTCTGAAGCTAAGCGTCCTACAAAATTTCCGCTAAAACGGCCGAAAATATCGAGGCAAATCTGATTGGCATCCAATATACGATAATCGCAGGGGACTCCTTCTTTATCGCGAATGACGGACATATGTATATACCCCAAAGGCATATACCGGAATAAATTATACAAGAACTGCTTTTCGCGGATCACATTATCTTTTGCCTTTCTCAGCTCCAGGCAAATACTTATAATATTAGCCAAAGAAAGGAACCATTGATAGTCGTTATTACTCCATACATGATAGCTTTTCACCAGATCCAATCCCATATAGCCCCAAACTGAATCACAGTTAGTTAAGGGTACTACCATAAGAGATTTTATATTCTGCCGGGCCAATATTTCGTACTCCGATGCTGCTTCGGCAGGTAATTGGTTAATCGTATCGAGAATAATAGGTTGCCCCGACAAAATATGGTTACACCACCAGGGCGATTCATCCACCATCGTATACTGCAAATTATCTTTCTCCGCAGAAATATCCTTGGAAGATAGAACTTCATGTGTGCAATAATGGTATGTATGCTCCTTATCGAACTCAAAAATATAAGCACGCTCAGCCTGATAATGTTTAAGTATATCTTTTAAAATATTATCTACACAATTTTCTACGTTTTCATCTTTCAAAAAACGCAATAAACTCTGTGAAATAGACTTCTGATGAGATAACAGATTATTTACATTATGGAAATCCGAATCAGGACTACGCCCAGGATCATCTATTAATTGAAACGAACCGTACGAGCTTAATTTTTCTTTTGTTACAGGGTTTATTTCACTTCCCCCTAAACGGGCGCGTCCCCATACCACCCCCTGTTTGGAATGAACCGGAAAGACCCGTTCATAAAAATCTTTTATAATAGAAGACCGGAATTCTGTAAAATCTTCACTGCGATAATCTTCACACACCAACTTATGAAAATCCTCGAAAGAAATCATATCATTGTCCAATCCAAAAAGATCGGCAAGAAATTCTGAACACACAAAATGTCCTGTCAAAAAATCAGCTTCCCACCAACCTATCTGGGCCAGAGAAGACATTTTGCGAAACCGCTCGTTACTGTCAAGCATATATTATATTAATATTTTCACCTGAATCTTTTCTATTGCCGTGTAAATATAAACAATTATTCACAAGTTACATAGAAATTATAATAAAAATAGCACAAAGTCCCCTACAAAAGGAACTATTACATGAAAAACCATTACATAAAAAATATGGTATCACCTCCTTATCATATATATTTACTGTTAATAGTCAAACTCCAATCGGGTAATAACCGGGTTATGATCGCTCCATTTAAATTGCGGAGAATAGTAATCGGTTCCCCTCATGTGTTGTGAATAAAAAATATAATCGATCCTAAACATACGCCACATACCACGATACGTATATCCGTAACCATTTCCGCAAGCTATAAAACTATCTTTCAGAGAACCTTTTAATTTACGGTAAGTAAAAGACGCAGGAGTATCGTTAAAATCACCACACACAATAACAGGATAAGGGCTTTTGTCTATCAGATTACGGATCAGGCAAGCCTGCTCTGCCCGTTTGCCAAAGTTGTCCAAAAGAGATTCTTTCATATAGGAAAGAGCTCTTTCCTCTCCGTTAATATCATCGAATCGCTGGCTTTTAGCAAGTTTCGAACGGCTGCTATTCAAATTGGTAGTCTGCATATGCACATTGTATACCCGTATAACTGTATCATTTATTAAAACATCGGCCCACATACCACAATTCTCACTATCCCTAAACGGAATGAAATAAGAAGACCGGATAGGATATTTGCTAAAAATGGCAATACGAGTCTTCCCGTCTTCTACAGGTACTGTTTTATACGGATATGCCCGGAATGCATTATAAATACTATCTTTTGTAAATTGCGTATTCCAGCCAAATTCCTGTAAACTAATAATATCTACATTTTCTTCGTTCATATACCTGGCTATTTCTTTCGCCGTATAACCGGTAGTCTCGCGATTAAACACACGTACATTAAATGTGGCCACTTTCAATGCATATCCCCCGGAATTATGATCTTTATTATATTGTATTACCGAAGACAAATAATTTAAATTAACCAAAACAGCTATTACCGGAAGCCATATCCAATATTTTTTTCTAAATCCCCAATACAAGGCAAGCCATAAATTCAGGATCAACAAGCCGGGTAAAATCAATCCTATAACAGCCATTACAGGATGGTATGCAGGATGATAATAGGAAGAAAAAGCTCCCGCACACGTCACCATAGCAATAAGAAGTGTTATTGACACTATTATGCTATAAAAGAATTTAGATACTGCTAATTTTCCCATAATTCACATCAGGAATTTCTTTTCGCCTTTTCCCATACACCTGTTCCTCTCTTCTTACGAAGATAGAAAAATCCTCTGATCACATTCACGTTCATGAATAAAAAATAATAGGGAATAAACAGAAATTTATTCTTTATAGACTTTGTAGACAGGTAATATCCCCACAAACCCGATATATAAAAGAGGCATTGCAGCACCAGCAACAACCAGTAAATAAAAGAACCTGTACCCAGCGCAAGTATGATGTTCACAGGAAAAAGTAAAAAAAGAAGAATGGGGGTTAACGACCACCGTAATACCCGATGAGATACATACTGGAAAGTAAGCATTCCATAACGAAACGGATTCAACAAATAACGCAAGCGCATAATAGACTGAAGGCCTCCGGCTGCTATACGTACTTTTCTTTTCTCCTCTTCATGCATATCGGCCGAACCGCTCTCTACCGCATATGCAGCATCGCAATAAGCGATTTTATATCCTTTTCCGGCTATGCGCAATGATAGAATAAAATCATCCAGCAATGTATTGTTTTCCATCTCTTCAAATAATTCCCGGCGAACAGCAAACAGTTCCCCGGCAGCACCTACCGCAGTATATAACCGGGAATCAAGAGATTTAAGACAAGACTCATATTTCCAGTATATTCCTTCTCCACCGGCAGCAGCAGCGTCCTTATCTTGCACGGCGATGCGTTTCTCTCCGGCAACACATCCTACCTTCTTATCCCGAAAACAAGCTACAATCTCACGAAGGGCTTCCCTATTTATCATTGTATTGGCATCGGTAAACACGACTATCGGAGTATGCACATACGCCATTCCTCTATTCAATGCGGCAGTTTTTCCGGAACGTTGTGGCTGGTGAAGAACATCAACACCCGGATATGCCGATAACAACTCACCGGTTCTGTCATTACTACCGTCTGTTACCCACATTATTCTCAATTTGTCTTTCGGATAATCAAGAGACAAAGTATTATTCATCTTCTCTGCTACTACCGCTTCTTCATTATATGCCGCAATAAAAAGTGTTACCTCCGGCAAACCGCCTTCCTGTTCAGGTATTACCGTCCGGCGGAAACATTCCTTAATTTTCACCAGCAAGTAAAGCAAAATACCATATCCTAAATATGTATAGAAAATGATAAACAGACTTATCCAAAAAATAAATTCAAGAATACGCATATGTCTTTTTACAAACTATTATAATTTTTAAATCGTTTCACTCTCTAATAAAATATTTTTTTTAATCGCCCATAAATATATAGAGGAACCGGGGACATCTGCTCCGTAAAAAATTGTAAAATACATAACATAAAAAAATAACTAAAGAAGGTACTGCCACATATAAAAGCAATAACATGGCATTACTATCCGGAGCTATGATCTTATAAGCAGCTCTTTTCAATAACATTAATATCTGCTGATGTATGATAAAAACAAAAAAACTACCAGCCGAAAGTTTTACCAGCTTATTCCCATATCCTTTTATTATAAGCCAATGACAAAGATTAAACATAAATATTATTCCTACTAATATATATAGGAAATAAATGTAATTATAATATATTTTAAAATGATGTAAAACGACAAAAGAAGCGATATAAAAAAAAGGAAACAATATAAAACTTGAAACTCTACTATTCCGAACGAACAAAACCAGATCCGTATTTTTTATGCTCGCAAACGCCCCCAATATAAAAAAGTATGCAAATTGACTACCGGAAAATCCGATTATGTCGAATACGGAAAAAACATACCAGATAATGCTTATAACAAGAAATCCCCACACTCCTGTGACTTTCAGATAAATATAAATGAAAGGAGAAAACAGACATATAATGAATAAATCGATTAAAAACCAACATTGTCCGACAAAAGGATATCCGGTGAATATGCCGGTATAGGCATTAATAAAATCAAGCCAGTTATAATCGGCAATCAGTTTATTTTGCCCGGAGAACAGGCTCCTGGTATAAGGAAATTCCTGTGCTATAAAGAATAATAAAAGGAAAAAAGTAGTACTTATCAAGACCGGCATAAGTAATCTATGCGCCCGGTTTTTTATTTTTTTTATATAACACGACCAGGTGTTACTGTAGTTCATAAAAAACAAATACCCGGCTATTGCGGCAAAGAGTGGAACCGCGATCCAATTCAGAAAAGAAAGGTGCTTAATTACAAACTGATATATTACAAATCGAGAGTCGAAATCCTGAGGTACAGGTGCTGTAATTACCATATGCATAAAAACGACCTGCATACATAAAATCGTACGGCTAGCACTAATCGTACGTGAAATGTCGGACGGTAGCCTGTTAGAATATTCCATAAACTATTCTTTTATATTAATAACACTATTCTTCAACCTGGTTTTCTTTTCGTTCTTATCACTGATAACCCATCTTTAGCACCTTTCAACAAAGGATTAATCAATTTAAATTCAAATTTAAATAAATAAATCAATAACTTTTTAGGAATCGCTACCAACACCTGATATAAATAGGATAAAATACGGTCCTTTACCCCTGAGATGTTTCTACTTGCAAAAATAAGCCGGTTACGTGTATGATAATATACTTGTAACGGACTTTGCAAACCCACACTGGCACTTTCTTTATGACCTATTACCGCCTGTGGTTCATACCATATACCGAATCCATGCTCCTGCATACGCCTGCACCAATCCAGCTCTTCATAATACAAAAAATAATCTTCCGGCATTACACCGAATATCTCTATATCTTTACGGCGTATCATCATAGCCGCCCCGTTAGCAAATGCAGTCTCCCCGGCCCTGTCGTACTCGCCGTTATCTTTCTTCCCGTAACCGAGAAATTCATTCCTAAGCGTGATACGGCTCATCGGAGTTGCCCCGGCATATTGCAATACCGTATATTCGGGCCAAAATGTGGTTTTAGGAGAAACGCAACCTATATTGGGATCACGTTGCAGACACTCCACCAGAACCGACAAAACCGGCTTCGTAATTACCGTATCGTTATTCAGAAAAAACAAATAATCTCCCTTTGCCTTTCCGATGCCTAAATTATTTCCCCCTGCAAATCCCAAATTTTCTTTGCTACAAATAATTGTCACATCGGGAAATTTGTCTTTCAGCCTCTCTCCGTCACGATTGCGGGAAGCATTATCTACGATAATGACTTCATAAGGATGAGTTTCGACTCTCCTTAACGAATCTATCAATTCGCAGGTATCGTTAAACCCGTTATAATTTACCAATATAATAGATACCAGATTATTCATCGGAAGATACGTTTTGATGTGGTGTGTTATTAAAACTCATATCTTTACGGTACATCCGGATACAGGCGCCTACATAGCTCCGGACAGATACACATATTAATACAGGCAATTTCAATAAACTCATGAACAAAGCCCGGTTGTACATCTCGAAAGGTATAGCTATGGCAAAAATAACCATTTCCAGGAATATAAGGCTCCACCATTTTACTGAAACGGGGAAAGAAACAAAACTCCAGATAACAGCAAAAAGTACAGCTGTTATAAATCTTATTTGTTTGGGAAAAGGAATCCACTGGAAGAACTTATCCACCATATTTTTATTTATGGCGCCCGATTTCATGGCTTTCAACAGAGACGCCAGAACTACGGTTTGAGAATGAGCCCACCGGATACGCTGTCCGAAAAATATCTTCTCGGTTGCAGTCTTTTCATCATAAACATAGACCTTATCTCCATAATCTACAAAAATACCTTCTTTCGCCAGTAAAACTTCCATTTCCTTATCTTCGGCGAAAGTCGTACATTTTCCAATGTTTTCTTTTATCCAGTTAAAATCGAAAACGATGCCAGACCCGATAATGGCTGAAGAAAAACCGGCATTCACATGCCCTTTCCTGTAAATCGTATTGTTTATCTCTTCGGCAACAGCATCCCATACCGCGACAGAAGTATTACAGTTTTTCCAGGTCCGGTGTAATTGCAAAGCAATATCTTCCCGGGAGACATTGTTAACCTGCTTCAAAAAATCTTTACCAACTATATTATCGGCATCCAAAATAATAACCTTATCATATCCTTCTATCCGGTCCAAAGCAAACTTGATGGCTTTCGACTTTAAACTTTGCTTAAAATCCGGTATTAATAATTTTACAGGCAATTCGGATAAAATCCGGTTTGTTTCATCCGTCATTTTATCAGATACCACTACAACCTTATATCTATCTTGTGGATAATCCTGATCCAGGAACTTACAGACCGAGTCCAATATAACAGCATCTTCCTTATAAGCAGGAAAAATAACGGCGAAAGATTGCAATGAAGTCTCATGCTTTTTACCTTTGGAGGTGCGTGGAAAAAAGGAATAAAATGTAAAATAGGCGTTATATAAAACATATAGCGCAATAACACAGAATATAAAATAATCTATAATCGTAAAAAGCATGTTTTCAATAAATTAATAAATTTACAACAAATATATATTATTTATTATAATCACAGAAAAGAAGTATATATCATTTTCCGTGTATTACTATTAAATCTTTTACTCATCGATAAAACCGATAACTTTTTTCATTTGATTTTCCCATGAAAGATTTTCAATGCTATTTCTTATCGCTTCCGGGGTATCTTTCACCTGACGCCGAAAATCTATAAGACGGGCAATATCAATAGGACTCTCATCCGCCGGAGCTTTGATTATATATGGTTTCTTTTCAAAATCACTATCGGTCTCGGAATATACGAAAGGAATACCCCGTGCGGCATACTCTCTGTTTTTCAATGTTTTTATAGAAGTAATACCGCTACGATGCCTGGCAAGGCTACCGATCCCCATATCGGCTTTTTCAAATAATTCATCCAACTCTTTACCATGTTTTGCACCATGTAAAATGACATACTTCTCCAAAGCGTATTGACGGATAAGCGTAAATATCTCTTTTCTTTCTCTTTCACCGAAGAAATCCCCTATCAAATGAAAATAAACCCTATAGGAAGGAGCATCTTTATAATAATGACCTAATCCTGCAATTAACCGATCAAATCCATGCCAGTAATGAATTTCCGCCACTCCTATAAGGTGCAATTCTTTCTGAATATCTCCGGAATTCTCTTTCAATTTTATACGGCTGAAATCAATCCCGTTCGATATACGGATCGTAGGAATCCCGAAAATGTCTTCATAATCGGAAAATGTAACGATACGATCGATATGATATTTCAAAAAACGTCTGAAACATTTATCGGCAAATAACTTCAAGTTTTTCTTGGCTCCTTTGTATTCCTGGTCATACGGGTAAGTAGGAATTTCCATTACGATATGTACCCCCATATCCCGCAACTGTTTCAGCATGTGCAAAACAACAGGTCTGGCATTATGAGCAGAACGTATATATACAAAATCAATATTATTTTGTCTTACATAATTCACAACCGAATTATATTCTATGCGTTTCAATATCTTCCCCTTTAAACCGCCGCCATAATCACCAATAACCTTATCATCTACCCGCCTTTGTTTATATCCGTTCTCATCGGTCAAATAACATAACTCCGTAGCAACGCCGCATGCTTTCAATGCGGTTACCTGATAATGTATCTTTTTACTAATCCCGTTCGCCGGATTAAATCCGTGAAAAATAAGAAATAAGGCTTTCATTTTATTTTTTGACAAATGATTTGAATAATAAAATAAGTAAATTTTTTCCGGTTACATATTCCCGATAACGGGATAAACAGTATTGAGCAATATGCAACCGATCCTTGAACGGCATTTTATAGGACAACCATACGGCGGCATTTAACATTCCTGACAGATATTTATCCATCGTCTCTTTTGTTTGGGGATGTTTTTCTACATATTTCAGCAATTCATCGGCTACAATAAAATAGCTGTCCATATTTCGAAGGGAGAACCGGTTTGTCATGATAGAATTTTCCCGTATTCTTCTTCTAAAAAAATTTTCATGAATGCACATTACCTTTTCTGCCTGTAAATAAAGAAGACCTGTAAAAAGCTGGTCTTCATGAATAATACCGGGATAAAACATCATTGTTTTGGTTTTAACAAAATCTGTCTTTATAAAATTAAGACACGCAGAAGGTGAATAAGCTTTATTATCCAGCAAAATATTCAGAACTTCAAGTCCTGTATAAATACGGTTCTCATCGGTATATTTATTTCGCTGATACGATAATCCCAAATCGCGGGCAGTATCCGGATTCAAAATGGCAGCATCAAAAAAAACAAAATCCAAATCATAATTTTGACATTTATCATAACACCGTTCCAATGCATCCGGCTCCAAATAATCATCGCTATCCATAAAATATAAATACTCGCCTTCGGCTTGTAAGATTCCGGCATTCCTGGAACAGGACAAACCTTGGTTATCTTGAGAGAAAACCTTTATACGATTATCCTGAAGAGATAATTTATTGATAATTTCGGGGCTTTTATCCGTGGAACCATCATTTATAACAAGTATCTCTATATCCCGAAGTGTCTGGCCGATTATCGAATTAATGGCGATCTCCACATATTCCCCGGTATTGTAAACGGGTACTATGACACTTACTTTAGGTATCTCTTTCATAACAATAAATTATTTGTCCGTATGATTTTTATTTAAGAATTTTAAATTACGGAACCTATCCGATAAATCATATTCTTTACTCCACTGGGTATATATAAAAAACACCAGCAGAGAAACGATAATCTTCGCTGCCAGGCTTATATAAATAGACATATAGTCTATCCATAAGGACAGTACATACAACAATATTATCATACAGACGCTAAGAATCACAGGAGTAATAAACTGTTTCCAAAAATTACTCATAGACATCCTAAATGTCACTTTATACATCGTAAGATAACACTGGAGAAAATTCAATACAACAGCAATGCTCATAAATACAGCTACAATCTCCAGTTTTCCGAAACCAAAAACGCCCACACAAATGGCAGATACGGATGAGAAGGCCGAGAATACGCCGCATATAAACAAAGACCGTGTATCATTCCCAGCCTGGAATAAAGCACCGGAAGTATTCAACAATATCTGTAACCCTACCGTAACGGATAAAATACGAAATACCGGAACAGAGGGCAACCATTGTCCGCCGAAAATAATCAGCGTAATTTCCCGGGCAGTAAAAAAAAGAAAAACCGATAAAGGGAAGCCGATATAAGCCAGAAAATGGATAATCTTCTCGTAGGATAACAACATTTTAGTTTTATCTTTCTGCATTTCCGAAAAAACAGGATGCATAACAGGCCCTAATACATGCGAAACATTTTGCAAAGGCAGCATCATCAAACGGTAGGATTTTTCATAATATCCCAACGGAGCCATACCCATATATTTTCCTATAATGAGTTTATCCATATTCTTTCCTGCATAATTAAGCAGATTGAATAAAAACTGGTACAAGGAATAATTGGAGATTTTCCTGACCGGCTCCATATCGAGATGCCACCGGAAAGTCTGAGGATAACGGCGGATATTCAATATAAATATAAAAACAGACGATAAAACAGGATTAACGACGAGTGCATAGATGCCGGCTCCGAGATAAACGGAAAATATAGCTAAAATACCTGTACTGATCTGTACAAAGAAAGTTCTGCCCGCAATATACTTAAATTCTTTACGCTTATAAATAAGAGCATTGGGAACAATATTTACCGTTGCAAAAAAAAGATTAACAGAAAGAAGCTGGCAAATAACCGTCAATGTAGAATTGTTATAATAGCGGCCGATAAGCCAGGATAGACCAACGAATAGTAAAGAGATAAAGATACCGATCCAAAGTGTAAAAGTAAAAATAGCCGATATTTCCCGCTTATTCAGATCTTTATGCTGAATAATTGCCGGCCCTATTCCCATTTCGGAAAACGTACTGAAAAAAGCAATGATAACTGTAGCTATTGCGACAACACCAAAATCTTCAGGAACCAGCATACGTGAAAGTATTCCTGCGATCACCAACGAAATCAACATTCCCGAATATTTGGAGATTGCAGTATAAAATGCACCCGAAAATAAATCTTTTTTTACCGACATAAACTTATAATTTCATAGTCACTATGTATCCCATCCATCTAAATGCCGCTCAACAGCCTTTCTATTTATCTTTAAACAAATGTCAAACTCTTACCCACTCTCCTTTTTCCGGTTCATACCGTTTCACTACTCTGGCAGGATTTCCCACTGCAACACTATAATCCGGGATATTTTTGGTAACCACGCTTCCCGCTCCTATCTGACATCTTTTGCCTATATGCACTCCGGCCACGACTACGCAGTTAGCACCTATATGCGTATCTTCGTCTATCACCACCATCTTCTTATCTAATCCCTGATCTTTCGAGTTACGGGAACCATCTTTATAGGTATGATTAAATCCCGATATAAACACATGCTGTCCTAACCCGCAACCAGATTTAATAACAACCGGACCTATAACGACAGAACCTATACCTATTCTCACCTCATCGCCCAAAATCACATCGCCGGCACCATTGTTTATCGTAGTAAAGTCCTCAATGGTAGCACTATGTCCGACATCAAAACGATTCCATGGAAAAACATCTATTCTGGAACGCCGTGAACGAATGACCGTTCCTTTTCCTTTTTTATGCACAAACGGGTTAATAAACCATTTTACCCAAAGACGGGGCTTCGGATTTCTCTCTGGTACTATTAACCAGAGAATAAATCTCTTTATTTTATTATTTGCTTTTATCTTTTTCTTCAAACCGTCCATAAGGAAAAAATCATTTGTCTAAACATCACTAAATTTTCTTCGAAAAGGTTTCGTATATATCCAACAGCTTTTCGGCTGTTTTTTTCCAAGAAAAATATTTTATCCTTTCCAAACCATACAAAACCTGAGCATCATACAATTCGGGGGAAGATTCCAATTCGAGCATTTTTTCCGCTATCTCTTCGGGTGAACGGGGATCGACCAACATTCCTCCGTCCCCTACGATCTCAGGTATAGCAGACGTATTACTGGTTATAACAGGTGTGCCGCAAGCCATGGCTTCGAGAGAAGGAATACCGAAACTTTCCCGAAAAGATGTATATAAAAACGAAAATGCTCCGTTATACAGATACACCAAATCTTTATTAGGAATATACCCGGGAGAAAATAAATAAGGTTTTATCTCTTCTATATCTTGTTCTTTCAAAATAGTGTCTAATAATGTTTCTCTTAAATCCGCCACAAGTAAAGGGCGTTTCGCTGACGATTTCTTTAAATAAAGGCTATATGCTTTTAAAGTGCCAGCCGTATTTTTCTTAGGATCGGTGTTTCCCAAAAAGAAAAAATAGCCTGTTTCCGTTATATATTTGCGAACAACATCACTAACATTCTCAATAGGCTTAAAATGTGAGTTAAACCCGTTATATACGGCTATTATTTGATCAGCGGGTAATTGAAGAGTAGTTTGTATATGTCTGCACTCGAAATGAGACACCGTAATAATTTTCCGGCACTTAGGCAAAATACGGGGCACGACAAGTCTCCTGTATATACGTCCCATATTTTGATACCAGGACTTATTTTCATCTTGTCTCGGTTCCAAAAATATTATATCATGCAACGTGAGCACTAAAGGGACTTTGCAAAACAAAGGGGCGGTATTACTGGTGCAATGTAAACAATCGGGATTTATTTTAGAAACGGCCCGTGGCAAAGCAACTTGTTCCCATAAAGGATACGTAGGACAAGAAATTTCTATAATATGAAAATTCTCACATCCGGACAGGCATCGGTCTTCACCGGGACTAACCAGAATGTAGTATTCGTTTTCTTTATCTATTTTTTGCAGCTCCCGTATCGTTTCCAGGACTACAAAATCCATCCCATGCTTATTAGGGCGGAAAATACGTTGGGCTTCAATTGCTATTTTCACGGTACTTCAATTATTCGTCATGAGGAGTATGAACAAACGTCTTATGGGAACGGAATATGCGAAAATGATTAAAAAACATAAGCATAAACAGAACCGGCACATAAAAAAGCGCTTTTAACAACCGCTTATTTACAAGATAGTCCGGAATAGCCAAAGCAAATGTCACGCATAAAACACCAAATAAAATGAACCATTTTATCGACATATAAAAACTGAATGGCAATAATAAACACGCTATAATAAGAATACTGCCAAAAAGCATTACCCTGGGAGGCATAATCCACTGGAACAATTTATTACAATAATCCCAGTTCCCGTTAAATAACGCTTTGGGTAATGCCCGGGCTCCTAAAAACAAGTTATGTACCTGACTGAACAACCATCTTTTTCTTTGTTCGTAGAACTGTGAACTTTTCTTTACTTTTTCATCATAGGTATGGATATCGGCCAGATATTCTATATAGATATTTTGTTTCAACAATAATACTTCCAGTTGTTTGTCTTCTCCTACCGAATCGGCGTTATATATAATCTTTCTGAAAATATCGTATTCGAAAGCCATTCCTGAACCGATGAGACCGGCAGAGAAACCCAATTTAGTATGTCCTTTCCGGAAAATAGAATTATTCATTTCCTCACTCACCGCATCCAGTACCGCAACACTCGTATTCATATTTTTGGCAACGCGATGCGTCTGGACGGCAGAGCAACCTGAATAAAATGCATTATTAAGGTGTTCAAGGAAATCGGGATCGACCAGATTATCTGCATCCAGAACGACAACCATATCATATTCCGGTTTATTTTCCGCGATGTAATCGGTTGCTTTTTGAAGGGCGCGTATTTTCGTATGGCATGTTTCATCCACAGTTATTACTGTGGCGGACAAAGCTTCCAATGCCTTATTCGTTTCATCTTTCATTTCGGCCGAAATGACAAAAACGTCATAATTTTCCCTGGGATATTTTTGTAAGAAAAAATCTTTTACCGAATTTACTATGACTTTATCCTCCATATATGCAGGGAACAAAACAGCAAATTTATACTTCTTAGCAGCAGGGGGATACTTATTTTCTGATTTACCCACAGATTTTGCGGCAAAGACAAATAAATATAACACAAAAATAGCGAATATCAAGAATAGCACTGCATCTGCTATCCTGAAAATATACTCACCGTTTTCTAAATTAAATAAAGACTCGATGTCCATGAATTTATGCGATTAATTGTTTTGTTACATCCTTTTCTTTTTCCAAATAAGGACTCTTTAATATAATTGCCAGGAATATGAAGGCAATAAACATAGTCGGGAATTGCCCCCAGAAAGGATTCCCGTATGCACTTACGAACATGCCGAAAATACCACACAACATACCGGAGAGAATTCCGCGTTGTTCCTTATTTTTAATTTTAAACATAATGATTAAAGCACACTTTATCATTACAATTATCAAACCTCCCAAATACAAAATCGCACCTACTATACCCGTTTCCACCCACACTTTTACATACCAAGAGTCATTGGGTATATTGGTCGTAAAACGATATGAAATATCCCGGTTCTCTACACCGGAAAGCCCCAGTCCTTCACCGAACGGTTTGTGTTTAAGATATTCGGCTAATTTCTTCTGGTTATCCCGGCGAACATTAAAAGAAGCATCGTTAGTAGGCTGAAATGCGCTTCTCATCCGTCGTATCATACCGTTGCCTTGTCCAATAGTAGTATAGGCAAAAAAAACGTATACAAACGCCAATAATATTGTACCTGTTAAAAAGGCTTTGAAATTCTTACTTATCAAAACAAATAAAGCCAGGCCCGCCAACGGCACGATCATGGCGCCTCTCGTCCCGGAAAGGAACATGCCATATATGGCAAATCCGGAAATAATAGCGTAAAAAATCTTCAAACCATAATTTTTTACATAAAAAGCGAGTATTCCCAATGTTACTCCCGCAGCCCCCATATTGGGTCCGAAATTACCGGCATCGGTAAAGAAAGAGAAATAACGGGTTCCGGTTCCTATGATATGGGTTACCGAACCGCCGTTCGCCAACCAGCGTTTTTCTACGAAATCGAATCCCCAGTACTTTTGCATCATTGCCTTCAATACGGCCAGCATGGTAAAACACGCATACAAAAAAATCAGGACACGGATTTGTTTATAATCTGTTATTACCAAAGAAACAATAATAGATAAAAAAAGCCCATTAAAAATGAGACCCCGGGACAGGATCCACGCTTGTACCATCCCTGACGGATTTACAATTTCTAAAACGCAATATACCATCCAGACGAAACTGAATATGACAAGTGCATTCCATGCCGATCTCCATTCTATATTACGGTTACACGAACTATGTATACATATCAATACCAGTTCACTCACCAATAAGGCATCCATGACAACACTGATTCCTTCGATGGTATAATAACGATGTATACCCATCAAAAAATAATTCAAAGTAAAGATCAGGTACAATAGAATAACCGGATATTGCAGAATAGATAACAGGGTTATAATGACAATGGGGAAAATAATAATTCCGGCCGATAAAGGTATATTACCGGTAGAAAAGGCAATGACTATCCCGACCAACCCGAGAAATAGAGTCAGCCTTAGCCATTGTTTCCAATTCGTGGCAATATTATAATTATCGGTCAAATCAATCATAATCGGGTCTTTATTTTACCGCATCTCCTTTTGCAGTCAATCCCATGTGCATCATTTGCACTGCCAGTAAATGACCGGATGAGCGTGGAGGCAATTTTCCCGTATAATCTTCTACGGCTTCTCTATCGGCATTATTCAAACAGATGCATACCGAAGACTTACCTGCTACCTCTTCCAAGTGATTCAGAACTTCTTCATCGCTCTTTTTCCATACTCGTTTTGCATTAGCGACAATCAAATTAAGGCTCGCTTTAGTCAGCAACGATGTCGGTACACCTTTAAGTTGTAAAGCCGGATATTCCACCAACAAAATTTGCAGGTTTGCCGTATCAAGTCCCGGCTTCAAATCATGATAGGAAGCAGCCAGAATATAAGATGCATCCATCGGGAAATCTTCGCCGGCTTTTAAGTAACACGCATTCAATCCCTGTTTTTCCCACTCCTCTATTAAAAATTTAGCTATATAACTTTTTCCTTCTTGAGGTTCTATACTCATCAAATTGATATAAATCGTTTTTCCGGGCTCCAGTAAATTATCTATCTTATTACATAAATAAGCGGCCGATATGCGGTTCCAGTTCTTAGCATATCCTCTGTACCTCAACCTGCTTCTTCCCGAAAATATACCGCATACCTTTGTACCTGTCAATTGTTGTGTACGCTGAGCATCCCGTAATGTACGGTCCAATATTTCTATCAGCAGATTATATGCGGTGATAAAAACAAGACTGCCGATGAAAGCGGCGATTATAAATAAAAGACGCTTGCTCTTGTTGGCACCTAAAGGAAATGATGGTTCCGTCACGGTATTTAACCCGGCCGTAGTGAGCTCGATATTCTTTTTCCTCAAATATGCCAGATTCAGGAAATGCAACATTTCGAGATAAGATTGCTCCGTTACATTTATTTCCCTTTCCCTGCGCTTTATATCGGTTCCTACCGGAGAAAATGTCGTATATTTATTATGAAAATCTTTGAGACGTTCGTCCAGAACTTTCAACTCGGCCTTTGACTTCGTGTTATTGATCAAAGCTTTTAACCATTCCGAAACCATTTCTGGAATGGCGACACCTTCTTTAGAATATTGGTATTCGTCTATATTGTCGGATATTTGAGATATTTTCCGCTCCGCTTCTTTAAGTTGTCTTTTATAATTCAGGAGCTCCACATCACTTTCCGCTTTATTTCCCGTCGTGAACATCTCTATCTCCGTTATTTTACCATTTATCACAGAAACTTCATTTAAAGCTTTTAAAAAATCCTGATTCGTGTGAAATAATTTCGTGCGGGTTTCCATTTGTTTGTTCAGGGATTCCAACAATTTCTGGGAGCTTTGGAATTCCCTTAATGTAGCTTCATAACGGTCTTCATAATTACTAAAAGCGTGAGCGGTAGCTTTTGTCTGCTCCGAATAATTAATAATATTATTTTCAACATTATATTTTGTCAAAGCATCTTCTTGTTCTTTTAACTCCTTTCGTTTCTTTTCTACCTGTTTCCGGAAATATTCTATCACATCGTTTGTTGCCCGGTAACGCAGTTCATTATAATTATTAAGAAGTTCCTTATTAAACAATTTGACTGTCGTAGCCGCGATACCCGGATCGTCGGACTGATAAGAAAGATCTATCATATCGCTGTTCCCGATACGCTTAATCTGTACCGTATTCAAAACAGCATAACTATAATGCCGGTCATGTCCGTTTAATAGCGCATACATAAAATTACTTGCTACGGGAACAATACTCTTTCTCAAATTCGCAACTGTCTTTTCCACCGATTTTTTATCTATCAGTGATTTAATCTCATCAGGGACTTTTTCCTGTAACCGTTGATAATTTTGGGCTGTTATATATTCGTTATCTTTATCTTTATTTCCATACATCATATCCATAGCAAACAAATGAAGAGCCACACTCTCCAAAGTAGACTGTGAACGCAGCAAACTGATAAGATTATCGAAAGTATTGTTCACAATCTGATAGTTGCTCGTGGAGCCGTCCCCTTCCAACGAGGCCATAGATACTATACCGGTATAAATAGTCGTATTCACAGTATAACTCTTTGGCAGAAACTGGGTAAAGTAAGCAACCAATATAGTAACAATCAAACTGCCGAATATCAACTGATACCGTATCCTGTACAAAAAACGTGAAATAAATAAAGGTATATTATTCATCTTATTGTTTCATTATTTTCACATCGGTCAACATCTCCAGCAAAGTAATAGCATTCTGTAAAGCCACCCGTCCCGATTCATACGCAACAAGCGCCCCGGAACGGCGCCCTCTTTCCATAGACAAAGAGATTATGTCTATTTTTCCGTTTATAAAATCCTGCTCCGAAATTTTCATCTGTGCATTATATAATGCCGCTGCTTCGGCCTTCGCTTTCAACACAGCCAGTTCTTGCTGCACTTTATTATAAGCCTCCAAAACTATCAGCTTACGATTCTCTACCGTAATAGCGTAATCATATTCCATCTGGAGCAAACGAGCTTTATAAGCCTTCACATTTTGCCTTTGCCCCCCGATCAAATCGCCTAAAGGAATAGAAAGATTCACTCCTATATTATAGAGATTTTTCGTATTTCCCACCGCATAATAATTAGCAGAAGGATCATCCGATACTGTCGTTGGGGTAAAAAGCTGTCCATACTGGTAATTAGCCGTAATACGAAGATAATCCAGCCATTTGCGTTTTATGACCTTCAGTTCGGCTTCCGCTTCTTCACGTTTTGCATCATAAATACGTACGGTCGGATGTTTTTCAACAGACTCGAGAAAAACGGACAACGGCGGTAACTGTATATCTTTAAAATCAAATAATTCTTCTTCGTTTAAAGTATCTTTAACCGCAACGGGACGGGAATAATCGGTCACGGTAACCACAGTATCATACGGCAATATCTCCGAATTCGCCCATGTATTCTGTGCTCTGCCCGTCAGCGGGAAGCATAGAATCAACAACACAATAATAAAATGTACTTTATTCATATGCAGAAGTCTAATAAATATTCTTTAAAACGAGTTATACATTTTCTTTTTGAACAAACGCAGTCAAAGTTTTCAAAATAATCTTTATATCCATAAAAAATGAAAAGTTCTTTGCGTAGCGAATGTCAAGCTGCTTTCGTTCTTCCGCCGACAATCGTCCGGCACTTCCCCGTTTTTCTACCTGCCACAAACCTGTCAATCCGGCCGGAGCCATGAATCGGTCTATATATTCGTCTTTTGTCAGCAACTCGGCTTCATACAATGGAAGAGGACGATTACCGACAACCGACATATCACCTTTTAAGATGTTTAAAAGCTGAGGAAGTTCATCGATACTATACTTTCTTATAACACGGCCGACTTTCGTTATACGGGGATCATTTTCTATTTTTACGAAAGCATTTTCCTGCTCATTACGTATCTGAGATTGATAATCATCTTCCGATATCACAAAATCGTCTCCGATAAGAAGAGTACCGTCAAAAACCGTACTATCGTCGATCATAAGTTCTCCACGATCCGAAATATATTCTTTTCCACCGGTATCTTCTGACTTTTCTCCAGATTTATACTGGTTCAGGTCGTCAAATTCTTTCAGACGTTTATCTGCTCCTATATACATCGAACGGAATTTCAGGAAATCAAAAATACGATAATTACTTCCTACTCTCTTGGATTTGTAAATTACCGGTCCCCTATCTTCCAGATTAATAGCTATTGCCGTAAATATAAAAAGAGGAGAGATACAAATAAGTGCCGTTAATGAAAAAAGAATATCAAAAGACCTTTTCCATAAGGGAAGGCGAAAATGACTAATATCTTCCTGTTTATTATCCGATCGGGAAGAAGACAGCATCAAATCCCGGCTTTTATATGCAAAATAGATTCCTTTCAATAATTTTTCCTTTTCTACTTGTGGGGAAACCGTGTCATTAACACCATATTTCAAATATAATTTACGTTCTTTATCGGTCAAACCAGCAGTAATAAGGATAAAATAAGCTGTAGGAATATTTCTCCTTATGAGCCTAAGTATATCGTTATGTTTATTAAGATACTCTTTTTCACAAAGAAATATTTGAGGCAATACATCCATTTCAGACTGCCATTGTTGCTTTAAGGCTGCATCATAAGCCTTAATAAAGATCATACGTCCGTCCAGTAATTCGTTGAAACGGGCAATGCTTTCTTTATGATCGCCTATATAGACAATACGATCGCGCATCAAGATATAATCTTTTTAATTCTTATTTTCAATTCCATCGGATTAAATGGTTTGACGATATAATCGGCAGCACCATCTTCTAACAATTTAATACGTTCGGACGTACTATCTTCACTGGATAATATAACAACAGGGATACATTTGAACAACTCGTTATTTTTCACATAATGAAGGAACTCATCTCCTCTCATCTCAGGCATCCTGATATCGGATATAATCAAATCGGGGACATTCCCTTCCATTAGCCATTGTATACCTTTCACTGCATTATCAAAATAAATTATTTCAAATTCGGAAGAGAGATACACTGAAATAAGTTTTGCGATTGTTTCTTTATCATCCAGAAGTAAAATACTTTTCATATTTCTATTATTCCGTTTATCTTTTGTCTATTAAATCATAACACTTCATAAACAAAATACTACAACACCTCACACGGTAACTCATAATTTACAACACCTCACCTGTTTATGTGTATATATTGTTTTATTCGCTAAAGCCAATTACATATTGACCTACAAAGGTATTGAAAACGAATTAAATGTCCAAATAATTTACATTCATTCTTAACGCACCTCGATCTTCTTTTTCCTTTTTCTTGATAATCAGAGATTCAGCTAAAATTTTCACACAGGAGTTAAAGGTATAATGTCCTCTGTTTTAATCCCGTAGCTTAACACCTAACGCAGGGTCTTTTTTTCTCCGCCTTTGCTATCCGAACGTCATGGCAAAACAGCAAAAACAATACAACAATCTGATCAGAAACCATGAATGCCCCATAACACATAGGGACTACGAGATTTAAGTCCTGTAGTCCCATGTGTTTCCAATCAGATAAATCTGCAAAAAATATTTTATCAAATCATACTTTCATTTTCACCGGAATACAAATATCTACAATCCATTTTTTCTCAGGATGTTCATCCCGGTTATTTTGATATATCTCGTAATGATGTCCCGTGCCGCAGCAACAACCATGTTCTTCCACCAGATCGTACATGGCATGCCATGCATCCGGGAATTCTTCCATAGCGATTTCAAAACGGCCTACAGCATATAACCCTCCTTCTATTTCATATTGTCCTATTTCTCCACTGGTCTTTATTTCTTCATGTACTATCAAAGCAGCATCGGCCGTCAATTTTTCTTTTTCGGTGATATCCGGATCATCATGATAGACAGATAGTAATTTCGCACCCGGAACATTCACCAATCCTCTGGGATAAGCCCATTGAATAAGCTTCACAAAAGCATCCTGCATTTGGTCAAAAGCTCCCTGATGACGGCAATAAATAATATTGAAAGCTGTTACTTTTTTAATTTCAAATGTGCAATTCATTTCTTTTCCTCCTGTTATTAATGTTTTCGTGGTACAAAAATAACGGGAATAAAGCCGGGAACCCGGCTGGTCTTTGCTTATGAATTGACGTTTTTTGCTGTATGATTCACGATTTCTGCTCCTGTATTCCTCGGCTGTAACACCAAAATGTTTTTTAAAATTACGACAAAAAACATTTACCGAATTAAATCCACACTCATAAGCAACATTCTTAATAGGAGAAATGTCACTACCGGACAATAAGGACGCGGACTTTTCCAGACGCTTTCTTACTATATACCTGCCTAAAGTCTCTCCTACTACAAGCTTGAATACACGATGAAAATGATACGGCGACAACCCGGCCATACCGGATAACTCACTTGCCGATAATGAATTATCCAAATGCAACTGAATATAATCAATCACGCAATTTATCTGTTTTTTATAATCACTTTCATTTTTTCGAATCATATCCGTATCATTTATTTGCAAAGGAAAGGTTTTTCCTATAATATGCAAAAGCTATACCGGTAATTAAAACGATAGGGAAATGATAACGAACCTTTATTTCCGGAAACAAATTAAATCATCATTTTTACAAAAAACGATTGATTATTAAAACCGAAGTATGGACTTTGCCGTAAAAACAGAATTTAAAAACCTGAAATATTATACCGCTATCTCCGGAACATAGGTTTATAATACATAAAATCAACGACGGCGATAATCATTCAGATGTTCACCGTACATTTATACCCGTTATTGAATATCCGAATAAAAGTACTGTCACATATATACATAATCAGGATACCTGTACCAACTCCCTTACGAAATCTGTCCCAGGACTATTCATTATTTCTTCAGGAGTCCCTTTTTGTTCCAGCCTGCCTTGATTCATGACCAACACCAGTGTACCCAGTTTTAAAGCTTCTTTGATATCATGCGTAATGAAAACAATAGTTACTCCCAGTGTTATATGGATACGAGCTATTTCGTTTTGTAACATTTTACGGGTAATCTCATCGACAGCACCGAACGGCTCATCCATCAACAAAATATCCGGATTTGCGGCTAAAGAACGCGCTATTCCTACTCTTTGCCTCTGACCGCCGGATAATTCTGCCGGATAGCGATCGAGCATATCCATATCCAGTCCTACAACTTTGATCAGTCTTTCCACTGCCAGTCTGGTCTTTTCCTTATTACGTTGGTTCAGCAGTTCTGGCACATAGGCGATATTCTTACGCACCGTCATGTGAGGAAACAAACCGATACCTTGTATGACATATCCGATATTTCTACGAAGCAAAGTCTGATTTTCTTTTGATATATCTTTTCCATCGATATATACGGTACCGGATGTCGGGCTTAACAATCCGTTAATCATTTTCAGCATTGTAGTTTTGCCACTGCCAGAGCTTCCTATGACCGTAACGAACTGTCCTTTCTTTATATCCAGTGAAAAGTCTTTCAATACTTCGATCGTACCATAAGATTTGAAAACATGTTCAAATCGTATAACCACATCACTATCCATATACAAACATTAAAGTAATCCTTTCTTCTGCAGGAATATTTTAGCGACCTCCCTGTCGGAACGTCCTTCTACATCTACTTGATAATTCAATTCCGACATTTCTTCATCAGTGAGTATACCTCCCATTTTAGCCAGGATATTCTCCAAGCCCGGATGTTTCTCCAAACAGTCTTCCCGTACTACTGTCGCACAATAATATGTAGGGAAAAAATGTTTATCATCTTCCAGGACCGTCAATCCGGAATGACTTAACTGACCATCGGAAGTAAAAATATTCATAACATCTATTTTACCCGATTTTATCGCTTCATATTTGAGACCAATATCCATATCCAGGGTCTTCTTAAATTTCAAGCCGTATTGTTCACAAAGGTCCTTATATCCTTTCGGTATTTCATAAAAATCATATTCCGCTCCTAAAGTGAAAACACCGGGGTATTTTGCCAGATCGGAAAATTTTTTCAAATTATATTTTTCTGCATTTTGCTTATTTACGGCTAATCCGTACGAATTATTAAAGCCATAAGGAGCAATCCACTTCACACCATATTTCTCATAATATTCCTTCTGTAATTGCGGATATAATTCCTCATGTACGGGACAAGTGTCTTTTTTTAATACGACGAGCCATCCTGTTCCTGTATATTCGGGATACATATCGAATTCTCCTTTTAGCAAGGCTGGATGAATATTGCTGGTTCCACCTCCTATTCCTTTAGTAATAACTACATTATAATCCGTATTATTCTCTATCAATAATGATAACATCTCTCCCAGAATAAACTGTTCGGTCATAGGCTTGGTAGCAATATGAATTGTTCTGCTTCGGTCTTCACACGCCGAAAGAAATATTACTCCGGATAATATAACAGGCCACATTTTCCATTTCATGATTCGTCTCAAATTAATTTTCGTTTTTTATTGATATATCGCTCATAACGTCCCACGCCCCAATCTGCCAAAAGAGCAAGTAACGCTATCAGTATGCTACCGGCAACCGTCATCTCACTGTTGTTCGTAGTAATGCCTCTATATATGGCAACCCCTAATCCGCCGGCTCCTATAAAAGCCGCAATACCGGCCAGGGCAATCGTCATCACCATCATATTCCTGATCCCCGATAATATAACGGGAAAAGCCAGGGGTAACTTAATACGCCATAACATCTGGAAAGGAGTACTTCCCATTCCCCGAGCCGCTTCGATAATTTCTTTATCTATTCCGGTTATTCCCGTATAAGTATTGCGTACCATAGGCAACAAAGCGTATATAGTAAGAGCTATAATGGCAGTAGTATTTCCTATACCGGAAAGAGGAATAAGAAAACCGAAAAGGGCAATAGAAGGTATGGTATAAATGAGATTGGTAAGTCCTAATATCCAAGAAGCATTCTTCTTATACTCACTTATAAACACTCCCAATCCCAGTCCTAATATCACCGCTCCCGATATTGATATTACGGATATCTGAATATGCTCGATAGTTAGGTCCAAAAAGAACCGCCATCTGTCGGCATATAATATGAACAGATTTTTAATCATTATTATACGGTCCTAAAAATAATATCCTACATTCACATTGAAACGCGCATTCCATTTATTACTGCCAGTTCCTGCCCCGAAAGCCTCCCAGTCAGGGCCCAGCCAAGCCTGATGCTTACCCAGCGCATAGTCGATATACACCCATACGGGCCCAGCGGTCAGAAGGCACCCGGTAACATTCTGATAACTATCGTTAAATTCTTTTTTCCATTTTTGCAAACATCCGAAATCATTATAGAACTGTATACTGCTTATGGGGCCCCATTTGACAGGAATCTTATATCCCACCCCTATGGTATAAATATTGGCTTTAGAAGCGACTCCGTAAGGAGCACCGTATGCGGTCATGACAATCGTATCGGACGATTGTCCCGCCGCATTTTTAGGAGACATGGAATAAGTCGCTATCTGTGTTTTTACGCTCAAACCTTTCCAATACAGCTCATGATGTACGGCAAATGCATAGCGGGTCCCGTTCTTTTTCGTATCCAGATTATATAATCCGCCGAATTGAGCAGAGGCGCCTATTTTCTGATAGACGGAAGTTCCCCATTTATAAAAGAACTGGGCATTCCCCTGATTCACTTCTTTATTACGCCCTGCCACGTCATACCCGTAACGGTCGTTACTCGTTTCGGCGGTAGCACTAAACAATAATTCGTCCGCATTTTTAAAGATGGCGGCAGCAAAATCCCAGTGTTCCCCTTCATAAACATATTTAACGCCCATGTCCGAATCATCTTCAAGACCTACATAATAGGATATCTGGAATAAAAAGTTATGTGCAGTATACGGCTGAATACCGAATGGGACACGGGTCAGTCCCAATTGTAACTGCGACCTTTCATTTACCTGATATCCTATCCAGCCGTATTTAAGCATGGCTCCGCCGAAATCCTTACTGTAAAAACGAAAGTCGGCGTCCATGAGAATTTTTTTATAGGAGCCTCTTAAATGAAAAAGCAGCACATCATAGCCGAAATCACCTCCCCGATGTTTATGACCGTCATTCCAATTAGAATAGTTGTAACTGAACCGTAATGCACCTCCTAATTGAAATTCCGGCAAACCGTCCCCCAAACTAAAAGCATAAGACCGGAATGTAAGCAAGGAAAGAAGGAGACAAATTATTCCCTTGTGTATCATAATAACTGCATGTAATTAATTATTCATAACTATAGGTATTCAAAATCTTCATATATATATATATTTCCATAACAATTATTAATTCATTTAGTTTAATAAGTGTTTTAAAGTACCATAGCCGAACCTTTCCTTTTTAAGACTTGTTTTTCATTCATAATCAATCAGAACCGTATAAAAATGAAAAAATTCTTAAATTATACCCAGTGGCAAAATGCCGCCGATACTCTGCACATGTTATTACAAATAACGGGTAAAATAAAATTGGATCGTTGCTATAAACAGCCCGAATGGTCACATATACGGCAATATCTCACTATTGACGGCATAACTACCGGAATCATGCCGGGAGACGAATCGCCCTTTGAGATACTGGTAAATCTACGTAAACATTATATCAGATTACGAAACGCCACAGGAAAAGAAATACGCATCCCGCTGGAAAATGAAGTATCTATATCGGAATACTACAAACAAATATCTCAAGCTTTAAAACACATAGGTTCACCTACTCGCATTTTTGTACGTCCTCAGGAATTTTACGATTCCATCGATTTTGATAAAGACGAAAAACATGCATCTTATGATAAATATGCCGTAAACTTATTCCTGGATAATCTGCATTTTGCCTATTTAGCATTAAAAGAGTTCATGTCTCCTTTCCGGGGAAAAGTCACTTATCCGGCATATTATTTCGGTACGATGGATCTCTCCGGAATTATTTACAGTGGCGAGTCTGAACCCTTCGAAACAACCGATAAAATATCTCTACATGCTTTTGACGAAAGAAGTTGTGAATTCGGTTTTTGGCCGGGAGACCCTATCTTCCACAAACCCTCTTTTTATGTCATGCCTTATCCCTTCATATCGAGTATCGATCATTATGGTAATATACTGCGTCCCGATCAAGCCGTATTCAAACCGGAAAAAAAGGAATTTTTCCTCACTTTGGAAGATGTTTTTAGACATGATCTGCCTACCGAAGCCGTTATCGAATTCTTTAAAAGCAGTTTTACCATTCTACAACAATTAAAAAAATGGAATAATTTCGACTGGATTACTCATCCATTAAGTTATTCTTAATAAAAAACTAAACTACTATACAATATTTATAATTGAACAGAAGAAATGGTTGAATAAAAATTCAACCATTTTTAATATATAATAAATAGAAAAAAGTTGATAAAATTTCATTGTTATATAAATATTTTTCCATATTTTAGTAAAACAAAATATTCTAACTCTATATTACTATGAACACAAAAAAATTATTCCTGAGAAATAGATTCTGGATAATTCTACTCACCGTTTTATTCTGTATTCAAAATATTACAGGGCAAATTTACAAACTGGATTATTTTGATCTCATCTGTGACGAACTTCCACTAAATGCCAGAACAATCTCTAAAAAAGCCGATATCGGCTCATATATTTATCACTTTCAAGTAGGGGGCATATCGTTTGAACAGACAGCCCGGCCTTCTACTGAACTAATAAATAAAAAAATTTCCTTGGATTATATAGATAACAAATTAATTATACATATAGGAAATCAAAAATTTTATCCGGAACTTCCGGCATGGCAACTAGCTCCTATTGCCGAATTCTCCGATTCCGGTACACATTCCGCATTCACTCTATATGGCAATAATATTGATGCTGGCATGAATATACCTTTTTTATACCACCCTGCATTTATCGATAATCTGGTAGGACTTAGATTATTTCAGGCAGACATTTTACTCCCCCGGTATAACCCTAAAAAGGTACTTAAAGAAATATTAGCATTCTCTATCGAATCGACTATAGATCAATCAAGAAAGAACGGACAAAGCGAAAATGACATATACCTGTCCTTTAAATCTCTTTTGGAATCCTTTGGAACGGAAAACGTCACTATGAATAATTACAAAGAATCTTACATAAATTTATTATCACAGCTTTTTGAAAATTTTATGCCTGTCGAAAATAATTTGGCCGGAATGTGGAATTTACCGAAAAAAGATAACGAATATATATACGAAAAAAGTGAAACAAAGTTTCTCCCACGTGATAAATCAAACCTGATACAAATTGAAAAAGAATTATCGGATGAGGCAAGCAATGTCTTGATCGAAATATTTAAAAAATATACCCGTAACTATTTAAAACAATCGCCCGAAAATGCAATACAAAACTTGACAGAATTCATAAACCAAATATTCCAGAATTCCGAATTCCAAAATTTTTACATCTTAACTGACTGGAACAGACCTGTAACATTCTATATACGTGATAATCAACTGCAAATAGACAGTAATCCCTGGTATTTATTTTCGGCTTTGGACCCCATCGCTCAAAAAGTAGATTTACTGACAGAAGCATCCGAATTATATAATAAAAAATGGTCATTGCTGAAAGCTTATAACCCGGCAGTAATAACGGTTGTGGAAAATGTCGCCAAATGGTCTGCATTTTTTAGATATGTAAAACAAAACAATCCTGAGAGTTGGAATAAATTCATGGATAAAATGAATATTCTAAAAGATCATATTCCATTCATACCCACCCCTATTGACTATAAACTTAATGAACAATCCACCCATTAAAAAAAAGATCTTTTTTAGTTACGCATGGCGAGACATGGGTCTCGCTATGCGTATCGACTCCGATCTACGAAGATGCGGCCTCAACAATATCTGGCGAGACCGTATAAACGGTGAAGCGACCGGAGATTTCAGAAAAGAATACCAACAAAAAATAGATGAATGCGACTACTTTATCTTACTGGACAGTCCTAATTATAGAAATTATTCCACCTGGTGCAAAGACGAAATAAATTATTTCTTACAGATACAAGCGCAACACTCCCATAAAAAACTTATCTTATGCCTCGCACTAGCTGACGGAGAATGGCGTTATCCTGAATTATTCATCAACCAGCGTACTTATAAGTACATAGATTTTTCATCATCGGAAAATACCCCCGGAGCCATTTACGACAACGAAAGCAAATATAATTTAGCGATGTTAGAATTATGCTCTGTGTTCAAAATAAATTATTCTCCATGGACCGAGAATGACTATGAACAAGATTTTCTAGATGAACTTAAACAAAGCACTAATAATAAAATCACAGAAAAAGACAGAGAATATCTTTTAGAAGAATACAGAATCATTTCGTATAAATGGTTACAAAACATGAATACGGTGGAATCCAGAATCAATAATTTAATCACCGACTGCGAAGCTCTTAATATTAAAACGATTTTCCCCTACATTTTGCTGGGAGACTATTTATATAAAAAAGCTGAACTCAACAAATGTTTTGAGCTATTCCTGAAAACAACAAGTTTATATCCGCAAGATCCACGTCCTTTCCGGTGGCTGGGAACCATCAACTACTCATTTAAAAATTATGACAAGGCTATTTACTTTCATAATGAAGCTATAAAATTAGCAGAAATTTCACCGGACAAAGGACATAAAAAATATATAAGAGAATCCAGGCTCAGTATCATTTGTGTGCTTTTAAAAAAAGGGTTAGCAGAACAGGCTCTTGAAAAAGCTAAAGAATTTGAAGAAATATACCCTGAAACAGAATGGGATAATCCTGTTATTTATTCGTATGTGGCCCATGCTCATCTAATTACCGGTCAAACATCCGGGCATGTTTATGAATTATTACTGAATGCCATTTCGAAATTTCCGCAAGAAGAAAGATTCCACAAGTTTTTAGGAATATATTTCATTAATAAAAAGATATATTCCAAAGCATTAGAGGCTTTCGAAAAAGCTATAGATAACAGTTCTTCCCTGAGCCGCACGATTGAATATTATTATGATGCGATATTTACATGCCATAAACTCGGATTAAAAAATAAAATAAATGACATCATAAAAAGATGCAATGTAATTATACAGCCCGATATACAATTATCCGACAATGACATATATACGCTTGGATATATCTATTTCTACGGAGAAAACTTCATAAAAGCCGAAGAATATTACAAAAGGTGTCTGTCGAAAAATAAAAAAGAATATTCATTCTAATCGTCTCCTCTACTCAAAAAGAAAAAAGACGGGAGAAAAAAGAACTCACCAGAGAGGTGTCCAACAAAGCTGGATAAATAAGACCGTAAGCAGCCCCGTAAAAGTGAGCATTATGATTGATATTATCTCCCGACTGTTTAGCCATATACTGACAATATACCAGATATAAAATACCGAAAACAATACCGGGAACAGGTATGATTGCAAATAAAAGTATTTTGCTCCACGGCTCCAGAAATATAGAAGAGAATAAAACAGCGGAAACCGCTCCCGAAGCTCCTATCGACAAAAATGAAGGATTGTTTCGCTGACGGTACAAATCATACGCCGAAGCCATAACCATTCCTCCTATATACAGGCCGAGAAAACCGAAAGCTCCAAAACCAAGATAGCCGAATACCCGTTCGATATATACCCCAAACGACCAAAAGGTGAACATATTCACCAGCAAATGAGTCATATCGGCATGCACAAAACCATGCGTTACCAGCCGATACCATTCATTCCTTTTTACGGTAAGATAAGGAATGAAAGCCAGCTTTTCAAATAGGCGACGATCTTTAAAACAACGTAAAGAAATGACAACCGTAAGCGCAATAATTATATAAGTAAACATATCTGTCTTATTTTAAATAAATTTCATTATTTGAACAAATATACGACTATTATGTAACATTCGGTAAAACAAAAGAGTTCCGAGGCATTATTCCCCGGAACTCTTATTTTTATTTTTATAATAAGATATTATAAACAAACTTTTGTTACCTGATCTCCGGCTTTAACGATATAAACAGCACCCGCCGGCAAAGAGAATGTATCTGTTCCTCCGGCAGAAACGTTACTTTGTCCGACCAATATACCATACATGTTATAGACCTGAACATCGCTATCGCGGTTTACCGAAACCAGAACTTTACCATTTTCAGTTGTTACCAGCATAGAGGATATTTTTGTAGCCTCTGCTCCACCGGTCTCTCCTGTTATCTTGATATTTGCCAGACGGTAACCGTAATTAGTAGGATTATTAGCTGCCGTAAATGCGAATTTAAGATTCAGCTTATCAGCCTGAGGCAAACTCATTCCACTGATATTAGAGAATTCGTTCATTGCACCTAAAGTCACTGAAGGAACTGTTATATTCGCATCATTACAAGTCACGGTCATTTTACTAGAATTACCTGTATTTTCTTTTGAATTACCGCAAGCCATATCAAAAGAAAGTTCCAAATTACTATATCCTGCCACATTAATGCCGGAGATAGAGAAGAAAGATTCTTTATTAGCGACAAACCAAATGTTATTCACGTCATTTACGTTTCTTACCGAAGCATTTTGTCCGCCAAAAACGCATGAAGGATTCGACCAGTCAGTGAACTGATCCGGGTAAGGCCAGCTATTCTGATTCGGACCATAGGTCTTCGTAACAGCTTTATCCCCGAATGTTTCCAAGAAAACGACACCGCCCGTACCGGGATTTACAGGTTCATCGTCTCCACTTTCGTCATAGAAGTACACATCGCCTGTATAAGTCATTTTAACATCTTTACTTTCATCATCCTTCATATCAATGGCAATAGTATAATTTCCTTCCGTACCACTGATAGTCATCGTACCGCTCATCATATAGCGGACTTTCGTTCCATCATAATAATAAGAGGGGTAATTAGGAAAATTAACCGGCTCTCCGGCTATTACCGTTCCCGGATCATACGAAAAAGCGAAATCAACCGTATAAGTACCTACAAAATCAGGATTGCCCGGTTGTCCCATAAATTCAAAATAATATAATTCTCCGTCACCAGTCGGTTCTCCCGTCATTTCATCTAAGCCAACATCTCCTTTTACTAAAATAAGTTCAAAATCAGAGGCATCAATACCTTCATCTGCATAATAAGAACCGTAATAATCTATTTCGGCAATCCATTCACCGGCAGCCGGAGCTTTTACGATTCTTTTGTTCAATTTGGCACGGCCGGCGGACAATGCGGTCAACGGGATCATTGCACAAAGTGCTATTATTAAAATAACACTCGCTTTTTCAGTAAATTTTTTCATACGCTTTTGTTTTTAAATTTTACAATATATATTAATCTACAGTCTCTTCTGAAATAATAGAAATATTTTCTATATCCATGCTATCTGTGTTTACCCGGATCGTATCCGTATCCGGCCGATGGTAAATAGTCTGGCACTTATATGATTTATTTACAGGCACCTTAGGCCCGGAAAATTTGCCCCTATATCGGGACAGGCTTTTATCAGCCAGTACCTTTTCCATAAAGTAAGCAAATACAGGTAAAGCGGTCCGGCTTCCCTGTCCCAGAGCGCCTGTGCGGAAATGAATACTACGGTATTCCCCCCCCACCCAGGAACCTCCGACCAATGCTGGTGTAATTCCAACAAACCAGGCATCGGAATGGTTGGACGAAGTTCCGGTTTTACCGCCAAATTCCGTATCATATTTAAATAGATCGTACCCCCATAATGCCTGAGAAGTCCCCAACGGCTCGGTAAGTCCTGCTTTCAGCATCTCGGTCATAAGAAAAGCCGTTTCATAAGTCATTGCTTTTTTCTGCCCGGGTTTATAACGATACAGCACGTTACCGTCCTGGTCTTCGATACGGGTAACCCATACGGGGTTATGAGACATCCCGTCATTTACTACCGTACAATAGGCATTGACCAACTCAAGCAACGAAACATCCGAAGCTCCCAAACTCAACGAAGGCGTATCATCCAATGGAGAATTTATACCCATAGCCCGGGCCATCTTTATAATATTCGGAATCCCAACTTTTTTTGCTACCTGAACGGCAATGGTATTAATAGAACGTGCAAATGCCGCTTTTAGAGATAATGTATCGCCCGATAAATTTCCATCGGCATTGTGAGGAACCCACTTAGCGGGCTTCCCTTTTTCCGTAACGTCCCAATCCACATACCGGTCTATCTCCTCATCACATGGTTCCATTCCAGCCTCTATCGCCGCCGCATATACAAAAAGTTTGAACGTAGAACCGGGCTGACGTTTCGAAAGCACTTTATCATATTTCCATGAATCGAAGTTAATATCTCCTACCCAAGCTTTTACATGACCGGTATGCGGTTCCATTGCAACAAAACCACAATGCATAAAACGTTCCATATATCGTATAGAATCCATAGTACTCATCAATGTGTCTCTCACGCCAAACTTATAATCAAACACTTTAAGGCGATGAGGCTTGTTCAGATAATAAGTAACGGAATCCGGTTGATCCGGAAACTTTTGCTTAAGTTGCTTATATGAGACCGTTTTCTGCGCCAAATCTTCAATAAAACCGGGAATCTCTTTATGTTTCCTATCCTGCCAGGGATTTTCCCGTCCCCAATGACTGTTAAAATTGCGCTGTACGATACGCATCTGTTTGTCCACTGCCTCCTCGGCATATTGTTGCATACGTGTGTCCAGTGTGGTATATATCTTTAATCCGTCGGCATACAGATCCATATCATTTTCTTTGCACCACTCCTGCAAAAAACCGGCAACTGCTTCTCTAAAATATAGTGCAGTTCCGTCATAATTGGACTCGATATTGTAATTCAGTTTTATAGGAATATTTTTCAAAGAATCATATTGAATTTCCGTTATCAACTTATGATTGAACAGATTATTCAGTACCACATTCCGGCGTTTTAAACTGTTTTTAGGATTTAAATGAGGATTATAAGTAGTCGTAGCCTTTAACAAACCGATAAGAGTAGCCGCCTGTTCTACGGTAACATCAGACGGTATAGTATTAAAATAGGTCTTACAAGCCGTTTTTACCCCGAACGCATTACTGCCGAAATCGACCGTATTGAAATACATCGTAAGAATCTCTTTTTTGGAATAGAACATCTCTATTTTCACAGCTGTGATCCATTCCTTTGTTTTCATAACGAGTAATTTCACTCCGGGAATGTAACCCAATAATCCGGTAGAATATTGGGAACGCACCTTGAACATATTCTTTACAAGCTGCTGTGTAATGGTACTGGCTCCACGCGCACGGCCATGAGCCATGTCTTTAACAGCTGCAAATATACCTTGCAGGTCTACACCGAAATGTTGGTAAAACCGCTCATCCTCAGTACAAATAAGCGTTTGTATCAATATAGGGGAGATCTCGTCATATTCCACCGGAGACCGGTTTTCCCTGAAAAACTTACTGATAGGCTTATTATCGGCACTATAGATAACAGAAGAAATATTTTGAGACGGATTATTGATACTGGATAATCCGGGAGATTTACCAAATAACCATAGAAAATTAATATCTACCAGAAATAAGTACAACAGAAAAACGATGAGAAAATTAAGTCCGCACAGACCCATCTTTCCATACCAGGGCGACCTTTTGTAGTATGCCTTGTACCTAATTATACTGCTTTCACAACAGTAATAAAACTTGCGGATTCGTATCCACAAAGGACAAACGAGCCTCTTTACCTCCGATAGGATCATGCAATCAACATGTATATATTACAGATTCATGTAACTTCAGCAGCAAAATTAATCATATTTTCCGAATACACGTTAAAATATGAAGAATATTCACGGATATAAATGCTCAAAACCACTTTTCATTAAAAGTTACCTTTATTTTCAGATAAATCATTGCCACCTATACTCTAATATAAAACTGAACGATAATCAGATAAAAACAGGTCACGAATATTTTAAACACTAAAAAATTATATATTTACCGGATTGGATATTTTTATTTTTAGCATTACCTTCGCAACCGAAAATATTTCAAATCATGCGCATTATAAATCACACATATATGTTTTATAATCAAATATTTAACACAACAAACCATCCTCATAACCATTTCTCTTTTGCTAATAATTTCTGCATTTACGACAACAAAATTCACCTATGAAATTAAAAGGTATTCTTTATGGTTGCATATCTTCTGGGACATACGGTCTCATTCCGCTCTTTGCTCTTCCAATCATGAATAAAGGGATCGCTTTTGATTCGGTACTGTTTTACCGCTTTTCCTGCGCTACCGTTGCTTTAGCCGTACTTATGTTATTCCGGAAAGTATCTTTCCGTATCGGGCAAAATGAAATATTGCCGTTAATTACATTAGGAATATTATTCGCTCTATCGGCACTCTGCCTGTTTCGAAGCTATAATTTCATGCCGGCCGGAATTGCAGCTACGATACTTTTCTCATATCCTATTTTTGTAACACTTATCATGGCTGTTTTTTTCCATGAAAAAATCTCATTGATAATTATTACAGCCATTACCCTAGCATTCACAGGCATTTATCTTTTATATGGAGGAGACACGCAAGGACCGTTATATACGACAGGTATCGTACTCGTTTTGCTGTCAGCATTATCTTATGCAGTATATTTGGTTATAATAAACAGCTCTACGGTTTCTCATATGTCCGGAATAAAAATTACATTTTATGCTATGACAGTCAGCTCGCTATTTTTTTTATTGAAAACGACTTCTTATAACAATCTGCAAATACTCCCGGATACAGATTCCATAGTCAATATCATACTCCTCGCTCTTATTCCTACCATTATTTCATGTGTCACAATGGTTTACTCGGTACATTACATAGGCTCTACAGCGACGGCTGTACTGGGAGCAATGGAACCATTAACGGCTGTATGCGTTGGAATTTTTGTATTCGGAGAACCTTTCTCAATTAGTCTGGCCATAGGAATGACTCTTATTATTCTGGCGGTCATCCTCATTATAGTATCACATACTCTCTCCAAATATTTAAAAGAATTTCAACATTTTATACGAACCGAAATAGCCGGAAAGAAACCATAAAACCCAATCGATATGAGAACCAAAATAGATATCAATACGTGGAAAAGAAAAGAGAACTATCTGTTCTTTAAAGATTTTGTTACCCCGTTCTTCAGTATAACTGTAGAAATGGATGTAACAAAAGCATACAAAAAATCTAAAGAAAAAGGTTATAAATTCTCGTTATATTGTATGTATGCTGCTTTAAAAGCGGTAAACGAAAACGAATCTTTACGGTATCGCCAACTGGATGGTGAAATTTATTTATATGATCGCATCGAACTTAATACGCCTATCGCCCGTGCCGATCATTCTTTCTCGTCGGTCATTTTACCGTATTATAAAACATTTTCCGGATTTTCGCAAGCCGCCCTACCTATTATCGAAGCTGCAGAAAGAGGAGAAGGAGATGCATATAGCGCCGATGCTCGTAAAGACACTTTTGTCGTAAGTATCAATAAATGGTATAATTTCACAGGAGCGACATTTCAAATCCCGCAAAATGCGGGAGAAAGCATACCGCTTATGGCTTTAGGAAAAATGGTTTCAAAAGAAGGGCGTCTCCAAATGCCTGCAGTAATGAACTTTCATCATGGCTTTACCGACGGATATAACGTAGGACTATTCTGGAACCGGTTTCAGGAATTACTGGACGAAGACTGAAAATAGCGAACAATCCTGTATTTCGAGATGTTTTTGCTAATACAAAAACTATCAATGATGAATATTGCTATTAACGGAGCTACAGGATTTATCGGTTCCAATCTTTCTCATTATCTTTCCTGTATAGGACATTCTGTGATACCTATCGGGAGAGCTATTTATTATGATCAGCATAAACTAAAACAAACACTGGAAGGCACTAATGTCGTTATCAATCTTGCCGGTGCTTCCATTAATCACCGATGGTCTAAATCATACCAGCATGAAATATATTCCAGCCGGGTAGATGTAACCCGCCAACTGGTAAAAGCTATAAATAGTTTATCTCATAAGCCGGAACTGCTGATCTCGGCTTCAGCTGTAGGATTTTATGATTCACAAGGTATACATAACGAATACAATCACCGGCAAGGAAAAGGTTTCCTTCCCGCACTGTGCCGGGATTGGGAAGCAGAGGCAAACCAAGTATCCTCCGATATCCGGCTGGTCATCACCCGGTTTGGCGTCGTATTTTCCTCTAATGGAGGCGCATTTCCGCAAATGGTACGGTCAATCCCTTGGGGAATATCTTTTCGGATCGGGAATGGTCATCAAATTATTTCCTGGATCGCACTGGCAGATCTTATGCGTGCCATGGAATTTATTATTTCTCATCCGGAATTAGATGGTATTGTAAACTGTACAACACCAGAATCTATTACCCAGGGAGAGTTAGCCAAAGCTATAGCCAATGCCTATCATATAGGTATCATATTATCTGTACCTGCTCTCCTGTTCAAACTATTATATGGTAAAGCTTCAACTGTATTTACGGAAGGTCAGCATGCTAAACCGGTCAAATTGCCAGAATACGGTTTTTCTTTTATTTCACCGAATGCCGAAGATTTTTTACAAAGAACAGCTCCTAAAAAAACAAAAAAATGACGGGAAGTACAAAAATATAATTTACTTTGTCAGACATGACTTAATACTATAAATAACAATGAAAACAAAAAATCTACTTTATTTTACCCTGGCTATCATGATTTTCTGTTCTTGCCAGGATAAGAAATCATCCGGCAAAGAAGCAAATATTGTTTACGAGAACATCATGAACCGGAAAAGCGTACGTAACTACACCCCACAACCGGTAAAAAAAGAACTGTTAGACACTCTCGTCCGGGCTGGTATGGCCGCACCTACAAGCAGGGATATACGTCCCTGGGAGTTCATCATTATTACCGATAATGAAATATTACAATCATTAGGGGAAAAACTGCCTTTTGCTAAAATGCTTAAAGAAACAAAACAGGCTATCGTAGTCTGTGGAGATTCCATCAAATCGGATGCATGGGTACAAGATTGCTCCGCAGCCACAGAAAATATACTTTTAGCAGCAGAATCACTGGGATTAGGAGCTGTATGGACTGCTGCGTTTCCGTACCCAGACCGCATTAAAGCTGTAAGCGAAACTTTAAAATTACCGGCGAACATTATACCTTTGTGTGTAATCCCGCTCGGATACCCGGCCGGAAAAAACACTCCTAAAAATAAATATAATCCGTCCGTTATCCACTATAATGTATGGTAATACGACAGAATATAAAAAAGGTGGCTTTTAGGCCACCTTTTTTATGTATGCTGCATATTAATTATTCAGCACTTTCTTGAGCAGGAGCTTCTGCGGTAGCCTCTTCTTCCACCGGAGCGGCGGCAGCAGCTTCCTCGGCAGCTTTCGCAGCTTCGGCCTCAGCCTTGGCAGCAGCTATTTCTGCACGTTTTTGAGCAACAGCTTCGGCTTTAGCCTTATTAGTTTCCTGTTCGGCTTCAAGACGCTTTTTGGCTTCTATAGCTTTAGCATCATTCAATTTAGCTTTCGCGGCTTCTGTTGCAGATTGTTTGTTTTTCAACCAGGCTTCAAAACGCTTTTCTGCTTCTTCAGCGGAAAAGGCTCCTTTTTTCACACCACCTAAAAGGTGTTTCTTCAATAATACACCTTCGTTTGAAAGTATATTACGAACCGTATCGGTGGGTTGAGCACCGGTTGTCAGCCAATACAAAGCTCTTTCGAAATTCAAATTTATTGTAGCAGGATTAGTGTTCGGATTATAAGAACCTACCCTTTCAATAAACTTACCATCACGTGGTGCCCTGCTATCGGCGATTACAATCTGATAGAACGCGTAATCTTTACGGCCATGTCTTTGTAATCTGATTTTTGTTGCCATTTGAAATTTTATTAAATTGTTAGTAATTGCATTAGCGGTGCAAAGGTAAGATTTATGTTTTGTTCTGCAAAACAATTTAAGCAGAAATGAACATTCAGCCCATTTTTATTTTTTACCCGTCATTATTCTTTCAAAAAACTTATTGAATAGAATTGTTAAAAATACCAGAACATATCAATTCGTCATAGTAATGTAACGTATTTCATATATTATTTTTTGCATTTTTGCAGCAAAATACACTCTGAGACTTGTTTATTACATATAATATATATAACTTTGGTAACTTATTTTCTTTTCGGTCCATAATATGGAACATATAAATTGTTTAAATATTACTAACCTAAAAACAAAACATTTATGAAAAAATCTACTCTTCTTAAAAGTTTATTTCTGGCAGCTACTCTGTTCATGAGTACAAGCGCCTTTGCAGAGGAAATCTACAAAGAGACCTTCGACAACGTAACTCCCGACAAAGGTAAAATAGATGCCTGCAAAGGATTTGACCAGGCAGTAAACGGTGTCTCTTATGTGGCTACGAATAACACTGCAGGAGATATCCGTAAAACGTCAAGTCTAAATCCGCACCTTTGGTTACCAGCTGGAAAAGATGCCGGAATTAAAATATCCAACATCAATACCAGCGGATGCAACAACATGGTATTGTCTTTTAAAATAGCTCCCAATAAAGGAGGTGCAAAACTTGCTTTATCCATAACTGCAAACGGAACAACCATCGAATTTCCCGAAACCGTGCTGACTACTCAAAACGAATATCAGACAATTACCTGTACGACACAGATTCCTGAAGCTTCAGCTACGGAAATCATAATAGAAGCTTCAGCTACGGGGAACTCTACAGCTACGACCAATGGTTTAAGAATCGATGATATCACTATTAACGGCGACAAAGCCGCCGATGCACCGGTAATTACCGCTGAAAACGTTGACTTCGGAACGGTTTACGACGCTACCGAAACAAGCAAAAATTTAGTTGTAACGGGAACAAATACTACTGCTCCTATCACTTATGTTTTAGCTGACGATAATAATGTATTTACCGTTACAGGTGACTTAACTGCAGCCGGAGGAACTCTTACAGTAAAATTTGCTCCCAAAGCCGGAGGCGAATATGAGGCTACATTAAATATGGTAAGCGGAACCGCAAGTAAAACCGTAAATATAAAAGGTATATACGAAGCTCCTCAAACAGCGACTTTGCCTTATGAGCAAAATTTCGCAACAGATTTAGGCGACACATATGCTTACAGCGTAAGCGGTAGCCGTACTTGGTTCTGGGCACAATTTGAAAATAGCGGAACGACTGAAACTTACGCCCAAATGGGTGCTGGCAAACCTTCTTCTGCCAATGAGGACTGGTTAATTACTCCGGGCATTACTTCTAATTCTAATGACGGCGTTACTATTTCTTTCGACACGAAGACAGCTTACGCCGGCAAACCATTACAACTTTTATACTCTAAAAATTATAAAGGCGTAGGCGATCCTACAGCTGCAACATGGACCGAAATTACAAAAGATGCAACTTGGCCTGCAACTCCTGCCAGCGGTTATTCCAATATTACCCCGTCTGGAGATATAACAGTAGCAGGTAGCGGACAAATTCATTTTGCATTTAAATATACTTCAGACGATAGTGCAGAGGGTTCTTCTACATGGCAAATCCATCAGATTCAAATTAAAGCAGCGACTTCTGGTGTTGAATCTGCAAGTAATAACGAAACAAATATATACGCAGCAAACGGGACTATTTATGTAAATGCCGTAGCCGGCGAACTTATTGAAGTTTACAATACATTAGGACAGAAATTAATGGCTAAAAAAGCTACCGACGGTCTTAATGCCATTAATGTAAACGGTTCCGCATTAGTTATCGTAAAAGCCGGTAACAAAGTAGCAAAAGTTGTTCTTTAAGAAAAATAAGAATGAATATTATAAACTATCTAAGGAAGGAAGCGCGGACTATCTGCGCTTCTTCTTTTTTAATCATCATATCTGTATTACCCGCCTATAGTGAAATCGTTTATACCGAGAATTTCGATTATCCAATCGGAGATCTTTTATCGGCACACGGGTGGGAAGCATTCAGCACAGGAAGCTCCCCGATATCTGTTACCAACGGATTATCTTTCCCGGGCTATCCCGGCTCTGATATAGGGGGAGCAGCAGTTATAGACGCAAACGGAGAAGACGTTCGTCATGCTTTCGATCGCCCTATTACAAAAGGAAGCGCCTATGTAGCTTTTATGGGAAGAGTATCCTGGAGTGACAAAGCCTCATACTTCGTCTCCTTATGGGACGGAACAGTAAGTTATACGGTTCATAATTATCACGGACGGGTTTATGCTAACAGCGACGGACAGGTAGGATTATCTTTTGCCGATAATCAAAAGTCCGAATATTCATCTTCTTCTTTCTTTTCCCCGGAAGGAAAAACATATCTTTTTATCATACGATATGATATTGTTCCGGGAAACAATAATGACCAGGTAAGGCTTTACGTATTGGATGAAATAACAAAAAATGAACCGGAAACAGCTACGATAGGTCCGTTAAGCGATGCCACCAAACCGGACGTTTTACCCAATGGTTTCGTTCTCCGTCAATATAGCGACGGTCAGCAAATGGTCATCGACGGCATACGTGCTGCAACATCGTGGGAAGAAGCTGTCGGCATTACTTCAGGAATTGTACCTACCAGTAAAAACAGCTTTTTTTCTATTGACCGAACAACCAACGGGTTGGAAATAAATCTGGAAGAAGCAAAAGACATTATTCTCTATAATATCACCGGACAAATAGTAAAAAGACTAAACGGGAACATAGGGAAAAACTCTATTATGAATCTTTATAGGGGGATATATATACTACGGATAGGTAATGAAACAGTCAAAATATCCCTCTAAAGCAATAAACCCCGTACTTTAAATTTGAGTTACGGAGTTTATTTATATTTGAATATACAATAAAAATAAGGCAGAGCCTTTATCCTCTGCCTTCATTTTTTTACGATCATAAACTTTCTTACTGGTAATTATCCGATGATACGATACCGGATGTCCATACATTTCTATTTCCGCTTCACGACTACCACGCCGAGAAGCTTTCAGATAATCATCTTTAATCATTTTCTTCTTTCCCATATCATTTATCATTAAGAATAACAAAGATAATACTTACGGCTATCATTACAAAAGAACTTCCTTCTCCTAACTTAGCAAAGCACTCCGCAATACATGTATAATGTTCTCACGTGCAGTTTTCGGATTTAAAGCCCTTTCTTTCCGCATACCAGGAGGAGTAACGGTAATGACACGTGATATTCCCTCATTTGCCAGACCGGGAATATCTTCTGTTTTTCCTCCGACAGCCCAAACCGGAATATTTTGCAGGCGCGCCCTCCTCGCCACCGAGACAGGCACTTTCCCGTGAATTGTCTGGGAATCGATACTTCCCTCTCCGGTTATGACCAAATCTGCTCCTTTCAACAAATCTTCAAAACGTAAAACGTCCATTATCCAATCAGCTCCTCTCACCAACTCTGCATTCAGAAACACCTTTAAACCATATCCTACACCACCCGCAGCTCCTACTCCGGGAATCATATATGATCTATCATTATATTTACCCTCAACAACCTTGGCAAAAGAACGTAAACCGCAATCCAGTCTGGTTGTCATAAACTCGTCCGCCCCTTTCTGAGAAGCGAACATATAAGCAGCCCCGTTCGTACCATAAAGAGGATTATCCACATCGCAAGCGATCCGAAGCTGGATATTTCTCAATTCCGGCATAACATCTTTATCATCTATAGACACTATTTGCTTCAAATTTCCTCCGGCGGGCTTCACCTCATTACCTGCTTCATCGAGAAAATGAAAACCGAGAGCGGATAATAATCCTATGGCCGCATCGTTAGTAGCGCTCCCGCCGATAGCAAGAATAATTTTTTGAAATCCTTTCCGTAACGCTTCAGCAATGATTATCCCGGTTCCGTAAGTTGTAGTCTTCTCCGGATTATATTCCCTTTCATTAAGCAACATCAGTCCACTCGCTTGCGCCAACTCTATTACAGCCGTCAGGCCATCCCCTAATACACCCCAAAAAGCGTTTATAGGCCGCATTAGAGGATCATATGTATTACATGGGAAAAAGTGCCCCCGTGTAGCATTTACCAAAGTCGCCATTGTCCCCTCTCCTCCATCGGCCATCGGGACAGAAACGACCTCGCAAGCGGGATATATTCCTATTATAGCAGTTCTCACGGCATCGGCAACTTGTAAAGAAGAAAGGCAACCTTTAAAAGAATCGGAAGCCACTACTATTTTTTTCATTATCTATTATTTCTATGTACATTTATAAACCTTTCCTACAAATATACTTTTATTATCCAACAAACAGAACAAAAGTATCATCACATCTGCCATTCAAAGCACGAAGCTCTACTGTAAGAACTGTTAACATTTGGAACAATCGATTTGAAATAAATAAAACAAATTGAATTATCCGTTTTTTTATTTATTTTTGTATCATTGAATTCCCTTGAAGAGTCGAGGGCATAATTTTAACGGAAAGCGTTTTCTATTATCAGTGGCTTTGAAAACCGCCAATTTTTAACTCATTCATTGATAATAGATAATTGATCTCCGTCTTTTCTCCGTTATATGTGTTTTGCATATATACAGAAAAGGCGTGGGGCTATTATCTATTGAATGAGTGGGTGCTTGGCGGTACCTCAAAGCCGATAGATATTCCCCGCGCCTTCTTTTTTCTGTAAACACATATAAGGTATATATGAAAAAGCATATTCTCATTGCTGCCCCTCAGCATTATTCTAACACGTCATAGATAAATGTCCATGAACCCGAAATTTCGTTTCGGGACGACACTGATAATTATTTTTTATCATTTTTCACTCCTTCATTTTATCCATGACCACACTAAAAGGAAAAATAGTTCTTCATTTTCTAAAACATATAGAACCGGTTCATCCGTTTATTACATGCCAGAAAATACAGCCTTATATCCGGTTACATCATCTTACTTTGACAGATAACGGGATACGATTCCTGGGAGGAGATTTCATCTTGTATACAAATATACTGGATTTACGCGAAACCAAAGAAGGATTACACATCATCCTGAAAACAGGATGGGTCTATTTCCTTTCTCACAACGAAAATAAACATTTTTGTTGCGAAGTATACCAGAAATGACTTGAATAAAAAAGCTTTTTCCCATTTAATTAGTATTTCATATTGCAAAATACATTTATTCTGCCTATGTTTGTAGTTACAGACAGTACAAATATAATTAAATTCAAGTATTATACTTAAATATTACAAGTAATTTAATTTTTATTTTCATTTAAAACTAAAAACTACACATATTTTAATATTCAAATATGGAAAGTCCGGAAATTATAAAACAATTACTTACATATACGGGAATGTCCGCCAGAAAATTCGCTCAAACAATCGGATTGAAGACGGTACAGAACATATACGACATACAGAAAGGTAAAATAAAAAAAATAAGTCCGTCCTTTGCAAAAAAAATTATAACAGTTTTTCCCGAAATAAACCAGGCCTGGTTATTCACCGGAGAAGGAAATATGTTAAATTCCGGCTATAATTTTCCCGAAAAGAATTCTTTTCCTGTTAATGAAAATAAAGCGTATTACAGGAGCAAAAGTCCTTATTTTTCACATATTCCTCTGGTTTCCATACACAACGCAAATTATTATACAACAGGATGCGACAATGATGAATATCTTCACAGATTACCAACCATTCCAGTTATAATCGACAAAGATTTTCAAGGAGAATACAGATGTTTTGAAGTGGACGGCGACAGTATGGACGACGGAACCCGAAACGCAATATGCGATAAAGATATCGTCCTGGGAAGAGAAGTTAAACGCGAATTATGGAAGAATAAATTACAGATAGATGATTGGGATTTCGTTATCGTACATAAAGAAGGTGTAACAATTAAACGCTTGTCGGGACAGGATACCGAAAAAGGAATTATCATTTGCCATCCCCTAAATAGCTTATACAATGATTTTGAATTAAACCTTGACAATATATACGAAATCTATAATATCATCAAAATAGTAGATCGAAGCATGAGAAGATAAACACTCTATAAAATCTATCCTGTCCGTCTGATTAATGCCCGAGATGGAGAATCACCTGCGATACTTGAACTGTATTTAATTAGATCAGGAATATGCTACCTTTATTTTTGCAAGCACTCAAAACTTACTAAACGTACTCATCTTATCGTTCTTAAATAGAATACCATTATAATTATACTTTATAAATATCCTTAGAAAAGGATTACCGCAAAAGATTTAATCCATAAAAAAGGACGAATATACATAGCTCCCAGTTTTACAAATAGTTATAAAAACAGGGAGCTATGCATTCAATCCGCTAAAAATCAACATCATTTGTGGAGATGGAGGGATTCGAACCCTCGTCCAAACGAGGAACTAATGAGCTTTCTACATGCTTATCTTCGTTTCGATTGTCGGGTACAGACAAGACCGAAGCCACCAATCCATACCTTAGTCTTTAAAATTTCACCAACTGTCCAAGACAAACAGCAAGCTATTTCCGATATTATTGCACCACCGTTTCGGACCGCTTCGGAACCACAGCATCCGGGTGATGTCCCGTCTCCACAACTATTGCGGAGATTAAGCTAATCTACTATACTTCGATTAAGCAGCAAGAGCGTAATTATTTTCGCCAGTTAAATTTTTGATGTCTGAGATTATAGAGCAAGCCATCTACGCTCTGCATGCTTACACACCACTTCTACCCGCTGTCAAAACCGGTCATCCCCAGTTTGTCACAAAGACCACTCTTGTGGCCGTAGACGTAGTTTGTTACAAAGATACTATATTTTGATTTAATAAATAACTCTTCTTGTTTTAAAATTCAATAATGCATATATATTGCATATTATTACATTTAAAGCTTAAAAATATGATTTAATATACAGAAACAAGATTATATATACAATTTTCACTACTTTTGCACACAATAAGAACAACACCTAATATGAAAGAGTCTACAGCACCCATACCCTCTCCTTTAATATCCCTTATTCCTATTATTACTTTAGTTTGCATATTATTCATGGTTATAAAAGTATTCGGCGGAGAAGCCTTATCGGGTGCAAGCCAAGTATCGCTACTTATTTCCAGCGCGGTATGCATTCTCATCGCTATACTCGGTTATCGCATTTCCTGGAAAATACTGGAAGAACATATAGGAGAAAACGTCAAGAAAGTAACTCCAGCCCTTATCATTCTACTGCTTATAGGTTCTATTGCCGGTACCTGGATGCTGAGTGGCATTGTCCCCAGCCTTATCTACTACGGATTACAAATCATGCATCCCAAATTCTTTCTGGCAATAACCTGTATCATCTGTGCTGCTATATCTATTATGACAGGCAGTTCGTGGACTACTATTGCTACCATCGGAGTTGCATTTATAGGAATAGGAAAAGCACAGGGATTCGAGATCGGATGGATAGCCGGAGCTATTATTTCGGGCGCTTATTTCGGCGACAAAATATCCCCTCTTTCCGATACCACAGTACTAGCATCCTCCACTACCGAAACCCCTCTCTTTACACACATCCGCTATATGCTCGTTACCACCGTTCCATCAATCATTATCACTCTTGCCATTTTTACCGTAGCCGGGCTTAATCACACGGTAACATCCTACGATCAAATAGCCGCTTTCTCAAATACATTAAATGAAACATTCCATATTACTCCCTGGTTGCTTATGGTACCTGTTATTACAGGTGTGCTTATTGCATTAAGATTACCAACTATCATCACCTTATTCTTGTCTACAGTTTTAGCCGCCATATTTCTGGTAATATTCCAACCGGATATTTTACAAAAAATATCGGGAAATGGAGCCTTTGATTTCACTGCAGGTTTTAAAGGAGTCATGACGAGCATTTATGGTTCGACAAACATAGACACAGGTAATACCGAAATAAATAACCTGATAGCCACGCGAGGCATGTCGGGTATGATGAATACAATATGGCTTATTTTATGTGCTATGTGTTTCGGAGGCGCACTGTCCGGAAGCGGAATGTTAAAAAGCATCACATCTATTTTCCTCCGTTTTGTCAAAAAACCGAAAACGGCTGTCATCTCTACCGTGTCTTCAGGCTTATTCTTTAATGTATGCACTGCCGATCAATATCTGTCCATTATCCTAACCGGTAATTTATTCAAAGGACTTTATAAGAAACAAAAACTGGAAAGCCGTCTGCTCAGCCGTTCGGTCGAAGATTCCGTGACCGTAACATCGGTTCTTATTCCATGGAATTCCTGCGGTATGACACAAGCAACAGTATTGGGAGTTTCTACACTCACTTATCTCCCTTTCTGCTTCTTTAACATACTGAGTCCTATTATGTCTATTGCGGTCATTCTACTCGGCTATAAAATATATCCGGGCAAACAGGAAAAAGAAATTACAGAGAATAATACGGTCATCCGAAATATCCGTATCCAGAAAATATGATATTCTAATTTTTCAGCAACATGATCATTTTGATAGATAAATCAAATAAAACAATCTTTGCGTTAGCGTTCTGTCCTATATCCTTCTCCGCCTTTTCAAGATGTTCCATAATAGACCTTACATTCCGCTCATGTATGAACGGTGCAAAACGGGAAGAAAACATTTCTTCATCCCGGTTCATATAATTCAATTGAGGATTGTTAAGGTTATAGATATAATTCTCCCGTATCATCCGCTGCATATAGGAAAGAAATTTCCTGATGCGTTCCCGTCCTAAGTCGGAAACTTCCTCACTCCAGCTTTTCAGATCCTTTATCTTACGCATATATGCCAAACGCATAACCCGAACGAAAAAGTCAAAATATGCTTTATTCTCTTCATTCAGCATCAGATTTTCCCGGGCTCGTATATAATTCCCTTCCGCTAAATGAGCCACAGCCAAAGCGTCCTGACGGGCTATACCGAATTTTTCCTGTAAATCGGCAGCCATAACCTCTGCAGGCAACGCCTTCATCGCTACACGTTGTGAACGGGACAAAATGGTTCCCAACACTTTCGCAGGCTCATCGCTTACCAAAATGAACACCGTATTTTCATACGGTTCTTCCAATAATTTCAGCAATTTATTTGCGCAAGTCTGATGCATACGCTCCGGCATCCATATAATCATAACTTTATACGGAGATTCATACGTTTTCATATTCATCTTACGCAGGATACGTTCGCTTTCGTCGCCGTAAATAATCGCTTGCGAATTCTCTGCACCTATATAAGAGAGCCAGTCGTCTATACCAAAATAAAGATGTTCTTTAAGGAACGCCCGCCATTCGTTGTCATAATCATCGCAGGATTTTTTCTTTTTCTTCTCACTTCGAACTATAGGAAATACAAAATGCAGATCGGGATGAGTCAAGGCACTGTATTGACGGCACGAAGGACATTCCCCGCAGGCCTCATCCTGCCGGCGGTTAGTACAATGAATATAACGGGCATAGGCCATAGCCATAGGAAACTTTCCTATCCCTGACGGCCCGCAAATCAACTGTGCATGAGCGATTTGCCCGGTATGCACTGAATTCAGCAACCGTTCCTTGATCTCGTCCTGTCCTATTACATCCTTGAAAAACATGCTTTCAATATATTTCTTTTGCCACCTTGCGTACACTCTCGGTTGCCATCATCGAATAGAAATGAATGCTGGGAACTCCACGGGATATCAATTCTTTTGCCTGCAACGTACACCATTCCACACCCACTTCCTTCGCAGCTGCGTCATCCTTGCACTTACGCAACTCCGTCACCAACGTATCCGGCATATCCACATGGAACACTTTAGGCAATACGGTCAATTGATTACATACGACTACCGGCTTTATTCCGGGTATGATAGGAACATGGATACCGATAGCCCTGCAACGTTCTACAAAATCAAAATATTTGGCATTATCGAAGAACATCTGTGTAACAATATAATCAGCTCCGGAATCTACTTTCGCTTTTAGCCATTTCAGGTCTTCATCGGGGTTGGGAGATTCATCATGTTTCTCCGGATAACCGGCAACCCCGTAGCTAAACGGGGTACGTACCAGATCCATTCTCGTTCCGTCCAAAAAATAGCCTTCATTAAAATTATTAACCTGCCCCTGCAGATCAATCGCATGTTCGTGTCCATCGGCATCCGGCGTAAACCGGTTCTCATGCTTTGCCTTATCTCCTCTTAACAGTAACAGATTACAGATTCCTAAAAAATTAAGATCAATAAGAGCATATTCTGTCTCGCTACGGCTGAATCCGCTGCATATAACATGCGGTACTGCATTTATCTGGTATTTATGCTGTATAGCGGCAGCCATGGCAACCGTACCCGGACGATTACGTACCGATATACGACGATACAGGCCATCGGGAGTATCTTTATATACATATTCGCTACGATGGGTCGTAATATTAATATATAACGGATTAAATTCGCGCAAAGCATCCACAGTTTTAAATACACGGTCAATGCTACTGCCTTTAAGCGGCGGAAGCACCTCAAACGAAAATCCTGTTTTTTTGCTCTCGTTTATCAGATCTGTCACTTTCATATATAACTCTTCTTGCATTTGAAATACAAATGTACTGTTTTTATATCAAACAGAAAAACAGAGTATCAATAATTACAGAGAATCATAACAAAATGCAAATATTCGTTTCTAAAAATCATTAAAAAGCAGCCAATCATTAAATTACATTAAAACCCTTATTTTTCATGCCAGATAACTATGTTTTATAACACAAAACTTTTTATATTTGCATCGTGTTTTTCATGGTATTAGATTTAAGGTTAACGAAGATTGGTTGTCGGGATGACAATCAATTTTTTTTGTATATACCCTATTTCTTATAAAACAATTAAATAGCGGCTCCACGCCTCAATAATAAATTATTATATCATATACCATCAACTATCAACGAATCAATTCATTAACGGTAACAAAAAATCTCTACTGAAGAAAAATACGCGGAACTTGCAAAAACAATTTATTTTGATAGTCCAACTATCCACTACCGCACAACATAACCGCAGTACACATGGCATAATAAAAATGACAGGTAAGAGCATTCCCTCCTTTTAAATTTATCAATAAAAAGGAAACAGGAAGTTCTATTATCGACTGGCTACAGCAGACAATGAAAAATCGGAAGTTTAATTACAAAATCACCCTCACACATTTTCCCGATCTTGTAAAAGTTCTGCATGCAGAAAAGACAGACCAACCTACCGGATCGATATATTCCCATGTAAAATACAAATCCTCTGTGACTCATAGCTTCATCCGCCACTGCGTCGCGTGCTATAAAATCCGGACGAAGAATACCTGAAGACCGGGATGATAAAAAGCCATATTACCGGATAACAGAAACATAAAGTCCATAACAGATGAAATGGAATAAAATGTAAAGTCTTTTTTAAAGAATAATTGATTTTATCTTTTTCATAAAATATAATCTCGGAACAACAACGACTTATGTATGCTTGTTTATATATTATCTAATCATTATACATGTATGAAACAATATAAAAATATACAAGGCACAAATATCTCCTTTCTATTGCGGCGGCATCGCCGCTCGTATATCGGTCATCATAGCCGGGCACACAGAAGGAGAACTATACCGTAAGATCTCTATTCTATGTAATAATTATTGCCCGCCCCCGAAGACGTAGGTGAAGAATATCATCTTTTAATGACAAAGCTGAAAGCGTTCAACGCGACTCTCCACCAGCATATCCTGAAAAAAACATAGTGTTCAAAGAATCTCCGCAACCGGAGAAACAACTTTTTAATAGCTTATAGCAGTACAAATAGTTTCAACTTTTTAAAAGTTACAATAACAATGACAAAAACAATAAAAATAAAGCGTGTCTACGAAGAATATTCTGCAGAAGACGGATATCGTATACTGGTAGATCGTTTATGGCCAAGAGGCGTACGTAAAGAAAATCTGCATTATGACTTATGGGCAAAAGAGCTGGCTCCTTCTCCGGAGCTACGGAAGTGGTACCATACCGATCCGGAGAATAGATGGAAAGAGTTTCGCAACAGATATATATTTGAATTATCAAATTCGGAACAAGTTCGGCAATCGATTCAAGATATCGGACATTATAATACTATAACCTTACTCTACGCAGCAAAAAATCCTGTACAAAACCATGCCCAGGTACTCAAAGAGTATCTGAATAAAGTTTTCCATATCGAATATTAGCTTATTCTTCTATTTACCGGGTTGTAAAAAACAGCAGGATTGGGTAAAAGTTCCCCCAAACAGATCCTTTACCGTTTTAACCAGCAAATGTAATAATTCAATCATGTTTCCCTCCATACTTAAATCATCCAGCACACCGAATGATTCATTGCTTATCGCAAAAGATTTTCCTTTGCACCGGGAGCATACTGAAAAACAGAACCGACAATTCGGCAACTATCCAATTCTTTGCAGTCACCGCAAGTATTAAATCCTTTTTCACATACACACTTGCGAATCTCACAATAATCGCTGCAATATGCAAATTTCGCACCGCCTGTACGACACCCCATGCAATTGATGGTTGTTGCTGTAATTTCCGGAGCATTATTCATTTCACTCCACTTTTGAGCGGTTTTCTCTCTTAAATCATTGTCATTTGCGACTGTGGCCATGCGGGCGTCGCAACTTTCGCAATCCAATCCACAGCATGCAATTAATTGTTTCATTTTTAATAATCTACAGTTATTTCATTAAAAAACAGAGTTCTTTAAAATCATAAAAACGGACACATACTCTTTTTCGCACCTTCATGCTATGCTTTCACATACCATCATCTTTTAGAGTTGACTTAAAACCTGACAACTATTCTCTGACTGCGCCAAATATAAAAAAAATTGAATCGAGTTTACCCGATAGTACAATATTTAATAACACGTTTCACCATAACTTATCCATACGAAAGTATAGATTTCATCAATATATATATTGATATAATCAGTTTGATTTATAACATACATATATATACATTTGTATCAAACAAAAACAAATAAACAATAAGTAATATGAAAACATTAGATTATATCCAACTGGATGAAAAAAAAGTAGAAAATGTAATAAACGGGTTACAACAACTTCTATCCGACTTTCAAATTTATTACACCAACCTCAGAAGTTTTCATTGGAACATAAAAGGCCATTCATTTTTTATGCTCCATAGTAAATTTGAAGAAATGTACAATGATGCAGCCGAAACCGTAGATGAATTGGCTGAAAGAATTTTAATGCTCGGAGGCATTCCCAATCACCGGTACAGCGATTATCTTAAAATTTCCCGGATCAAAGAATCAAAATATATAGATAACGCGGACAAAGCATTAACGAATATAGAAGAAACATTCCGGCATTTTATTTCAGAAGAACATAAATTATTGTCTGTCGCTTCAGAAGCATCCGACGAAGTTACCGTATCTATGATGAGCGATCTACTGAAAAAACAGGAAAAAATGATCTGGATGATAAGAGCATATACTTCTCTTTAAATAGAAATACGATATTATAAAGAAATCCCGGAAGTTTTTCCGGGATTTTTTATAGTTAAACACCTATTATGTCATTAGGAAAACAAATAATATCCAGAAAAAAATATAATTTTGAAATCAGATACCGATCTATTGGCTTTCGAATGATAATCCGGGAATATAAGCCCAGATTATAATTACATCCGACATAATCTATATAAGAATTACACCGTATACATATAGTCTGTAACCGTACATATTTACTGTTCCGAAAACAATTTACACAAATATCGGTTACACTGAATAAACAAAGTTCATGAAACCAGGGACTAAAACTCTTATCAAAGATTAATAACCAATAAATTACAATAGATACATAAATAGTTTATAATTAAAAAACAGGAGGTATTGATATGTTATGGGAATTTACTTTCAGATTATTTTTAGCAGGAATATTAGGAGCAGTCATAGGACTCGAACGGGAATACAGAGCCAAAGAAGCCGGGTTCCGTACCCATTTTCTGGTCTCTCTGGGAAGCGCCCTTATTATGATCGTTTCTCAATACGGATTCGAAGGCGTATTAGGTGAAAACGGCATAGGACTGGACCCCAGCCGTGTAGCAGCACAAGTCGTAAGCGGTATAGGTTTTATCGGTGCCGGCACTATAATTATTCAAAGGCAATTTGTCCGTGGCCTTACAACAGCAGCAGGAATATGGGCCACTTCGGGCATAGGACTGGCCATAGGAGGCGGATTATATGGAGTCGGCATTGTTGCGACCACATTTACTTTACTTGGACTCGAACTCCTTTCTATTATTTTCAGGAAAGTAGGAATGCACAGTATATCGTTAGAATTTTGTACAAGCGAAGAAAACAACCTGAAAAAAATAACAGAAAAAATAACTTCTGCTAACGGCCGATTCGTCAGTTATTCGGTAAAAAAAGAAATATCCGAAGACAAAATATTATACCACGTATCAATGGTAGTAAAAACGAGAGACAACAGAGACGAAAAAGAGCTTATTTTATTTCTGCAAGGGCAACCGAATTTAATAATCGAAAAAATAGAGTGATAAGGATAATATAATAATGCATATATCATTTACACAATTTTTCAGCAATAACACAACAGCATACATTCCCTTATTATCCCTAATAAATCATACTAATATTTATCAGGAAAAAATCCGTCTATCATAAAAAACAATTACTATTTCTTTTTCCAACGGCTAAGATATTTTATTCCCCGGGTAAAAAACCATGAAATAAAACGGGAATGACCGTTCTCTCTTAATATCTTACGACAATATTCCTGAAATTCGGCCGCTGAACATTCTTTCGTAAATTTACCATTCTGATAACAAAAGCTGCAATATTCCTCGTTCAATGAACCGTCGGCATTAATTCCACCCCCCAACGGATCATGATCCATAGGCATACCACAACTTTGGCAAAAATGTCTTTTGCGCTTCATAATTAATTCATATTCTGATTTCCACTATCTATAACAAAACAAATATAATATTATTTCCATAATAATTCAACAATTTAAACAAAGAATATCTTATTTTCTATTTCATTGATAATAACCGTCAACTATAATATACCATTCGTAAAACCGTCTTATTAAAAAATACACATGCATGTAATCTCTTTTAATCTACTTTGCATTACAACTAAAAGCCATACTCGAAAATAGTATCATACCCTTTTACGGAACAAATACAATTTAATGAGCAAATAAATTAAAAAAACAACTTCGCTTTTTCACTGAAATAGATTTAAAGCCTACGAAGATCGTCTGTCGCGAGGACAAACGGTCTTTTTTATAATCATTCTCGAAAGATTCTACAATGCCATTATTTTAACTTCGAGTAAAATATTTTACGCCGGTTTATCTGACATATAAAAAAATATTTCTTTTTTTGTGTTACAAATTCTCTTCTGTTTCGTTATCAGATAAAACAAATAGATATAGTGCGAAAAGTTATCATGAATATTTTATGAGCCAGGAACCGTTACTTACTGCTTACCTGAAGTTAAAAAAGAATCTGCTTCAGATGACAGGACGACTGCTAAGGAACGAAGAGGATGCTTCGGACGCAGTACAAGAAGCTTTTTCCAGGCTTTGGATAATCAAGGACCGTATCCATGATGAAAAAGAAGCTTCCGCTTTGGTTATACGCACGGCACACAATATCTGTATCGACAATATCAGACATCATCAAAGTATTCGGAATCATGAAATAAGTATTGAAACAGAAAATATTCAAATTTCCGACACAACAGACAAAGAACTGGAAGTCCGGGAAAAATTCATACTGGTAAAACAAATTATAGATCGGGAGTTATCTGAATTGCAACAAAAAATACTGGAAATGAAAGAGTTCGAAGGATATGAAATCGAAGAAATAGCACAAGAACTCAATATGCAACCTACAGCCGTTCGTATGAATTTATCCCGGGCCCGAAAAGAAATAAGAAACCAATATAGCCGTTTGACTCATGAAAAATAGCCCTGTACACCAGCCCTGTAGCAGCTCATCTGACTGGAAAAAACTCCTTAAAAAGTATTACGAAGGAGCAACCACCGGAGAAGAAGAAAAAAAACTCAGGCAATATCTGCTCACACAGGAATCGAATAAAGAATTCCGTGATGATCTGGCTACGATGGCTTACACCGCAACGGGACAAGCTTTGCACAAACTTCACCGAAACAAGGCAGCATCACAAATTCCGCTATATCATTACCTCGCCCGTAGCATCGTAGCTGCGGCACTTATTGGTATCATAATAGGTTATTTTACACTACATAATAAGAATGATGAATATATCGTATATATCCATGGTAAAAAATATACTGAATCGGAAATAGTCCTGAAAGAAATGAAACAATCCCTGGCCGAATTCGATAATACCGAAATTTCGATAGAGCAGGAGTTATTCGATATTTTAGGACAACCGGCCAATAAATAACATAAGCATATAATACGGCAAATGAAAAGAATATTATCCATACTCACATTTTTACTATTGTTGTCCTGGAACAGCATATATGCACAGAAAGGACTTAATATAGAACCTGTTTTTTCAGGAGAATACAATGATAAGGAACAAGCCGTCGTAATCTATCTGAAAGGTAAAAAATTAAAACCATATCACCTGGATATCTTCTACAGTGTTTCGATACAGGATTCTCAGGACGACGTATTGAAATTTGAAAAAGCAGTACTGGCGGACGGAAGAAATGCATCTAACAGCGAGATCATCAAATCGGGGAACAAAACACTCGCCTGCTACTATCAATTGCCGCCAGATAAAAAAGATGGTCCGAACCGTTTTATTTTATTCAGGAAAAAAGGTTCGGCATCGGCAACCCTTATTTATATGGAAGGAAATACCGAACTCGATTCGCTCATCAACATCTTCATAAACAAGAAAAAACAATAATAAAATATATACTTATGAAAAAACTACTTATCTTACTATTATGTACCGTGTCGATTCCGGCTTTCGCCGTCCCAGATGAAAAACCGGACACAACATTCACTTTCAATGATAAAAAATTCGTAATCAACGATTCTACAGAATTTATTACGGTAAACGTTTATCAGGATACAACCTCCCTTGAAAAAATATACGAAGCCCGCTTCAATAATGGAAACCGTCACGAAACCTGGCAACTAAACGAATCCATTACATTTCCCTTCTCTGATCTGATAGGAAATAACGAGAAAAAAAGAAATCGGATGAAACCGCATTGGAGTGGTATCGGATTCGGATTCTGTCAAGCTATGGACGGTATGAGTTTTATCAATAAACCTAACGGTGTATCCATTAATTTCTCACGTTCATACGAAATATTCTGGAATATTTTTTCCTACAGGCTAACAAAAAGCAAACGCAATTACGGGCTGGTATCGGGTATCGGACTTGACTGGCGTAATTATGTAATGGACGATAACCGGTACTTTGTAAAAGAGAATCAACATATTCTCATACAGCCATGCAACGAAAACATGAGCCTGAAATATTCCAGACTTAAAACACTGGATATTACAATTCCTCTCCTATTCGAATGGCAACCTGAATCTAACCGCAATTTTTTCTTTTCAATAGGTCCGGTAATGAATATCAAGACTTACAGCAGCCTAAAGACTTTGTACAAAGTTGAAGATACGGAACACAAAATATTTCACAAGAACATAAACCCAAACCCAGTCAATATGGATATTCTTTTACAAGCGGGGTACAACTTCATTGGTTTCTACGCCAAGTATTCACCGTTCAACATTATGCAAAGCAAATACGGCCCCGATATGCAAAGTTTTTCTACGGGTATTATGCTTTTATTCTGATCTAAACAAATCCACCTACAACAATGCCGGAAAGACTCATTGTCTTCCGGCATTATCATAACACGCATTTCAGATACACACAATCGTCAAAAGCAATAATATTTCTCTCTAAAAATTATCTATGTATAATAATAGACGCGACTATTCCGCCAGTTGCTTTACCCGGCAACCCCATATCGCATAATATAAGATGTATATCTCACCCAAAACGACAATCGCCCAAGTCAATCTCCAGCTCCCCTGCATGGCATCGGCAAATATCCCCTGAAAAAGCGGAAGTAAAGCTCCGCCAATCACACCGATCATAAAGACCCCGGAAGCTACCGACGTATATTTTCCCAACTTATTGACCGATAGTGTAAAAATAGCTCCCCACATAACCGAGTGAAATAATCCTACTACCACCAGTAACCAAGGATTGTTCAATATAATAGCTAAGAGAGTAAACAATGCTGCAAATACCGCAGCAAATGCCAGCTGCGAATCGGGAGAGATCCTGCTTAAAGAACCGGATATAAGTCTTCCGGCCAGCATTCCCGCCCAATAAAGGGTCGCCATCAACGCAGGTATAGAAAAATTCACATCAAAAATAGTCATAGAATGCAAACCGAAAAATGAAAATAACTCTCCCTTATTTTCCAGCTCCAGCGCATATAAATTAATATTCGCACCCACACATACTTCCACACCCACGTAAAAGAAAATAGCGATGATACCCAACGTGAGATGACTGAACGACCACACGCTTTTTTCAAGCTTCTCACCCTTTTCCGCTTTTGTTCCCTGTATATCAGGCAGACTTAACCGCGACATAACGACCGCTACAATAGCAATAACGACCATTAACCACATAAAAGGGGCTTGAAGCTGAGCAACCTGTACATCTTCCATCGCAATTCCCCCGAAAACAATTCCGGTAACGAAGAACGGTGCAACCGTAGTTCCTACCGAATTTGAAGCTCCTCCTATATTCAGTCTCTGGACAGCCTGAGTACCTTTCACATTACAAGCTGTCAAGTAAGGATTAATAACAACCTGAAGGATAGTAGCAGCCGACCCTACTACGAAAGATCCCAATAAAAAGATAAAATATCCCCAAGGAATTACAGCCGATGCCAGATGTATTTTCGATTCAGGAAATTTCACCGTATAAAACGAAGATAACCAAAAAATACCCAATCCGACGACCATAATCAGTAAGGCGCGGATTAAAGTTCCTTTATAACCGTACCGCGTAGCCCACGCCGAACCGATTCCTCCCGTTACCGGATAAGCCAGAAACCAGGAAAAAGATATTAATGTGGCGAAAGTATTTTTCAAATCGCCCGCTCCACTTAAAAATGCGGATTTCAACGGTCCTTGAAACTGACCGTTAGCTGTAGTTAAAAATCCGACAAAGAAAAATAAGACTACCAGTGTGATAAAAGGAGCCAAATAGTTTGTTTGATTCTGTTTTTGTGTCATGGTCATTATTTTTTAAAGTCTGTTTTTTACAGGCGGATAATTAAAAAAGAAATTATTATTTTGTTTTCTTATCCGGCTTTATATCCTGTCCGCATTGAAACTCCGAACCGCTTCATAGAACGCTTTTATATTCTTTAACGGCACATTCGGGGGGACATCACATCCCGATGAAATGATATAATTCTTATACTGTACTGTTTTCTCAAGTAACTTTCTCGTAATTAAGAAAACTTCTTCGGAAGACATCATTTTAAAAACTCCTACCGGATCAAGATTTCCCATAACCAAAACATTTTGCGGAACCTGTTTCAATATTTCAAGCATATCAGCCTTATTTCCGAAATGATATCCCATGGCTCCCGTTTCCAGCATAGCTCCGGTACAATGTCCCGTATTACCACAATTATGCAGGACTATCATGAAATTATCATCTTGTACTTCTTCTATAATAGCCTTTATATACCGGGAAGAATAAAGTGAACAATCTTCATTACTGATAAGTCCGGCCGCAGGCTCGGCCATTATTACACCGTTTATCCCTGATTCTTTCATCGCCCGGCAATATTTCAGTATAAATTGACTACATTTATCCAGTAATAAACTGACTGTATCAGGCTCGGTATATATAGCCATCATGATTTCCGTCATATCGAATAACCGCCCGGCCAATGAATAAGGCCCTATACACCCGCCAAAAATGGGTTTTTCCTTGATATTCCCGGCTGCCAGACGATTAGCTTTCAAATATTCCGCTACACGGCCTTTTTCCAGTGAAGGTACTTCAAGCGCTTTCACAGAATCGTAATCCGAAACAAGCCTGTTCACCACGCTCGGCACTTCATTTTCAGGAAAAACCACATCTGCTCCGAATGCTTCCGCTTCTACCGTCAGGTCCATGATGGTAGTACAGGCATCTGCCGGATACATATCATACAGTCTTTTGATGGCTTCATAATGGACCTGTCCGTCAGTAACTGCATCAATTACGCGGTTTCCCGTCATTTCAATTCCCGGATGTGTCATGATAGGAATAGCCAACCGTTTTGAAGAATTTAAAGTTTCTTCCATCCATTTTCTCATATTTCTCATAACTCTATACCTCCTTTCGTTTGTAACAATTCTTATTTTCGCAAATATTGCATGAATATGCTTTCCGTTCTATATTTCTGCCTATTCCGATAATTCCGCTCACCGACTTGATAGGCAACATAAGGCAAGAGTCAGTCAATATTATTCCGCAAGGATTATCCGGCAACAAAGAAAATAACAATTGCTGCTCTGTAAGTTTCCACCCACAATATCCGGGACTATAAGGATAAGTAAAATCATCATTTACATTCATTGCCAGCTCATCGGAAATCTTTGTTACACAGGCTTCCGCAATTACGCTTCCTATGGAATCAGCAATGAATTCCTCCAAAATCTCACCTTTGTCCCGAAGTTGCTTCTTATATTTATCGTACGCTGTTCCCGCAGTCGTGGCAAAAACACAACACTTCTCCATTCCATACAAGTAACGGGTGATTATTCTTCCCGGCTTAAAACGTTTATAGCCGATTTCTACCGAAACCTTATCTAAAACACTTCCGTCATAGATCTCATAAACATATTGCGGATCACAAATCCGGCTAATTTCATTATAAATCCTATCTACGGATAACAAAATATTTTCTTCCGGTATATGTTTCTTATACCCCATTCCAAGAAAAATCTCCCCTTTATCTATATTCAACGAGGAAAGATTCAGTCTACAATATTTCATAAGAGATCAGTATAAAATAAAAGTCCTATCCAGCCTTTAACTCATGGGATGTTTGCCCTAATCTATAAAATCATTTCACATTCCCAATAATTCTTTTGCTTTTTGCACCGCAGCATTAGCATTCGAAGTATAAGCATCCGCCTTAATCTGTCTTGCAAAATTATCATTCAAAGGAGCTCCTCCTACCATGACTTTCACTTTATCCCGTACTCCGGCATCCTCCAAGGCTTTAATCACTTCTGCCATATAATTCATTGTCGTAGTCAATAACGCCGACAAACATACGATATCGGCATTCAACTCTTTTACCGCTTTTACAAATTGTTCACTTGAAACGTCAATTCCCAGATTAATCACTTCAAACCCACACCCCTCGAACATAGAAGCAACAAGATTTTTACCTATATCGTGCAAATCGCCTTTCACGGTTCCGATTACAATTTTCCCCAGTGTAGCATTATTTCCATCACTTAATAAAGGTTTGAGTATTTCCAGCGAGCCTTTCATGGCCCGGGCAGACATCAATAAATTGGGAACAAATGCTTTTCCATCCTGAAAACGTTGCCCTATGACTTCCATTCCTTTAATAAGTGCGTCGCTGATAATAACCTGCGGGTTAGCTCCCTCTTCAAGAGCTTTATTTACATTCTCTGTCGCCACTTCGAGTTTGCCGGTCTCGATTGCGACCTGAATCTTATCTAATAATGCCTCCATAATATATATTATTTTTATTTTAATTGATCTTGCGCCACCTCAATAAATGCCAGTATATTTTCCAACGAAGTATCCCCCTCAACCGAATGAGAAGGAGAAAAAATGTATCCTCCGTCTCTTCCTGCTTCCAGTAATTTTTTTGATTCGGCCACGACCTCATCCCGGGTTCCAAACGGTAAAGTCTTCTGCATAGAGAGCCCTCCATGAAATGCCAGACGTCCCCTATAACGGGCCAATATATCATATACATCCATTACTTCGGGCTGAAACGGATTAAAACAGTTCAAACCTATGGATATCAAATCATCGAACAACTCATCCACATCTCCGCAACTATGAATCATGACGAACTTTCCTGCTTCTCTGACACGGCCGTACATACGTTTCAAACGGGGATAAATAAATTCCCTCCATAAGTCGTATCCCATAATCAATCCGACCTGTTGTCCCCAATCGTCTCCAAAGTAAACAGCATCAATATCATACTCCAACGCTTTGTCTACCTGAGCCAGATTATAGTCACATATCGCGTCCAGTAGTTCATGAACAAAACCGGGATTGATATAAAAATCCATTAACAGATTCTCTATACCACGTAACGTCCAAGCCCGTTCATATAATGAAAAGCCTATCTGGAAACAACGAAATAAATCCGGTTTTTTTTCTATTTCCGATTCGATATTATCATAAAAACGCGGATCATGCGGATCTGGAAACGTATAGTCCTTCAATGTCGGTTCCGAAAGTAAACAACCTTTTACATCGCCTATATCTTTATCCACACTCCTGTCCCATATCACTTTAAAAACATCCTGATAAAGATTATTTCCCAAATAATCGAAAAAGCCATAATCATTTCCCAAGTTTAATATATGATTTCCTAATGGAACATCCAGATCTTCCACTCCATAATATTCTTGTAATAATTCTTTCGGTTCCTGTGTAAACTTAAAAGACCAAGGTACATAAGGAGGCTTTTTACCTTCCAGAACGGCCCTCACTACTTCGCGCTTTGTCATTTCGATATTATATTATTTAATTAAAGACACTTTTAAGCAAAGATATGGTAAGATATTTATTAATATATATTCAGAAATTGCCGAAAAATATTCTATATTTGCACTATATCTAATATTAGAGATAAAACCATGAAAAAACTAACCTTTGAAAAAATCATACCTGATAACGAAAGCTCATTCAAAGCAACCATATTTGAAGAAAAATACTTTTCTTCTCCTTTGCACTTCCATCCTGAATTCGAAATCATATTGATCGAAAAAGGAGACGGTTTATGTTTCTGTGGTGATTATGTAGGCCGGTTCCAACCGGGCGATATTGCCGTATTCGGAAAAGGACTGCCCCACTTTTACTTAAGCGACAACAGGTTCTATAAAGAAGACTGTGAAGAAATATGCCAATCCATATGCATTCAATTTAAAGAGGAATTACTTCCTCTGGATTATAAACAAATGCCTGGATTCAAATCAATTTATCATATATTAAAAGAAGCGGAAAGAGGCGTCTATTTCTTTTCCAAAGGGAATAAAAAACTGATCGAACTTATCCGTTCGATACCTAAAACCAAGCGATTCGAAAAAATTATCCAGCTGTATACCATACTCAACATATTGGGAGAATCAAACGGTTATACCGTTCTGGCCTCTTATAACTACCAAAACAATGACATCAGCCAGGATACCGTATATCAGAAAGTAATAACTTATATAAACAAACATTACCAGCAGGAAATCACGCTCGAAGAACTCGCAGACTCTGTGTGCATGAACCGTTCCGCTCTTTGCCGCCGGTTCAAGAAAGTTGCAGGCAAAACCATCTTTGAATTTTTAAATGAATTCCGGATAGCATATGCCTGTAAATTAATAGCTAATACCGACAACAAAATATCGACTATAGCTTATGACTGCGGATTCAATAATCTGGCACATTTCAACTCTCTATTTAAAACGTATACAAACCATACTCCAAAATCATATCGCAATTATTTCCACATGCAAGAATAGAACCCGTATCACATCCCCCTTAGTTATCATTGAACAGTAAAATCATACATACCGGAAGATAATTCATAAACATATTTCCCGTTCTCTCTACCTTTAAAAGTTACGCCTTCCATACCGGGAGAAACAGAAACCTCGCCCTTTTTCACATTTTGCGGATATAAAGTTTCTAAATACAATATTGCAGTCGTATTCGCCGGAATTGTAAATTTATAGTGACATTTCGTTCCTTCTACTTTCCAGCTACTTTCTATACGGCCGTACATAGAATCATAATATCCTCGGGCATATGTCATTTTCCCTGTAGGATCCGGTTCAGGTTTTAATATAAAATGTTTAAATCCCGGATAATTTTCGTCTCTCTCTATTCCCAAAGAACAGGAATACAGCCAGTAACCTACCGCACCGAAAGAATAATGATTAAATGAATTCATCTGATTATTTCCACCGAAGCCATTGGAACGAGTATAAGAATTCAAGCGTTCCCATATCGTAGTAGCCCCTTGCTTCACCGGATAAAGCCAAGAAGGATAACTATCCTGCTGAAGGAGACGATAAGCAATATCGCTCCGGCCGTTAGCCGATAAAGCGACATTAATCCAGGCCGTACCGATAAAACCGGTCATGAGGGAATAAGGAATACAATCTATTCCGTCGTCGGTCTTATTCTCACGTATAACAGTACCGACAAGATTTTCCAAAATTTTACTTCTATCTTTTTTGTCAGGTAAATCAAAAGCTAAAGGTAATACATAAGAAGTTTGGCTGTCGACCAAATCTCCTCTTTCCGTTTTATACTTACTGAACTGTTTTCCTCCGGAATGAATTGTCTTTCCCGTAATAACATCTATATATGTTTTATTAAAGAAAGACTTTCTTTCCTCATAAAGTTTTTTGAAAAAGGCTTCATCTTCTTTTTTATTCAGTACGGAAGCGATCTTAGCCATTAGTTCCAAATCATAAATAAAATATGCCTCCCAAAGAAGAGTCTTATCATTCCTGTCGTCCTCCGGACTCAGCCAATCTCCCAGATTTCCCCACGCACCCGGATCGTCCTGAACGAATATCCCGCTCTCACGGTCAATATTTTTTCTATATAAGAAATCAATATAATCCTTCATGGCATCGTAATGTTCCGAAAGAGATTGCCGGTCGTTATATTGCATATAATTTTCCCAGGCAACAGTAATACCGGCACTTCCCCATAATACACCACCGAAGCCACCACCGACCGGAGCGACATCGGCAAACCTGCCGTCACTACGCTGCACATCACGCATGGCCTTTATATGACGCTTCAAAAACGGCTGTACATCGGCCAGATAAGTAGCGGTACGGGAAAAAACCGATATATCGCCACTCCATCCCATTCTCTCATTCCGCTGGGGACAATCGGTAGGAATAGACAAAAAATTACCGAATGTCGACCAAGTTATATTTTTCCATAATTTATTGACATCCTCATTTGAAGATTCATAATTAGAAGCCAGATGATGAACCGAACTGATGACTTCTCCTTTTACATCGCTTACCGGAAGGGCAGAAGAAATTCCTGTGATTTCTACATAACGATAACCATGAAAAGTAAAACGGGGATTTATCGTCTCTTCTCCACCCCGGGTTATATAAATATCCTGCGCCATAGCTCCCCTGATATTTTCCAGCATGAGCATACCTTTATTGTCTTCATACTGAGGTAAATCCGGATATAAAATCTCCGCAAACCGCAACGTAATTTTTTTCCCGGATTCACAACCTGTCAATTTAATCAGAGGCACGCCTACCATATTCTGTCCCATATCGTAAATATATACGCCGGGACGGACCTCTTTGACCGAAACAGCCGATAGTTCCTTTATCTTACGGGGAGACGGGCCTATATCACACATCAGCCTCATATCATCATACTCATTTTGCAATAGACCATGATGCACCGCCGGAGCCGTATTGCCAGCAAGAGGTATAACAGATGCGTTTTTCCACCTGCTATCATCGTAAGAGGCCGTGCACCATCCTCTCACCGCATCTTCCCGCCCGGCATTATAAACCTCCCCCTGGAAGAAACTCCCGTACGTTACAGGGCCCTCGCTATAACATTTCCAGGAATCGGGACGAGTCGTTACAATTTTTTCTCTTCCATCCGAATAAGTAACGACCAGTTTCGCCAGTAACGACTGCCTGTCTCCAAAAAGGTTCCAGGCATCTCCTCTATAAGTAATACCTCCGCTCCACCATCCCTCACTTAATATGGCTCCTATTGCATTTTTACCGGGACCGATCAGAGAAGTCACATCATATACATGATAAAAATGCGTTTTATTATACTGGGATAAACCGGGATTAAAATAGTCATTCCCGACACGCTTACCATTTATGTAAACTTCATATATTCCCCGGGCTGTAATATATAAACGGGCTTTTGTTACCCGTCCGGAACTTTCGGAATTAAAAACGGTTCGTAACATGGGTGCGGCATTCCTGTTTACATTCTTCGTCCGTAATATTCCGTTATGCCCTCCGGTCAGATCGTATCTATGTTTATCCGAGTACAACGTATTGGAAGGCATCCGGTAATTCTTGATTTCAATATCGGAAAAAGAAGCTTTCATTCCGGGCCAGACCTGAAATCCTATTTCCCCTAAAACCGGAAACGTAATAAAATCACCTCCTTGTCCCAACGGATTCAGATTCAATTCAGCGACTAAATTTTGCTTTTCTCGACCATTAATATATATCTGTGTATATCCGTATACAGAATTAATATACAGTCGGTGTTTCTGATAACTATTATCTTTATTAAGGACAAACAAGGGTATTTCGAAACTTTTAAATGGAACATCTTTTTTGTCCGAAGGATGATATCCTACCCTGTAAACGTTCAGGGAGGCAAGCCCGTTCTTCTTCAAATTTCCTGCATCTATCTCCACAGCGATATATGACTCATTGTATTTGCTCTCGATATTATAGATATTCTTGTTTTTATCCATTAAACGATAATCATTCGCACCATAGACAAAAGCCGCTTTAGTCGTCCCGGAAGATTCATCGAATTGTAAAGTACAGCTAACTTTATAGACGGGAAGATAATGCGCATAAAGTACCAGATCATTGCTGCCTATCCATTGTGCCCCGTTCCATGCGGAAGAAATCCGGTCCGGCTGCATCAGTCCGGTCTCGAAGCAGGAAGTCGCCGAATGTCGCTCATTATCCTGGTCCCATACTTGCAATATCCAGTCATATCTGGTTTCCGGACTTAGCGGTAATCCGTCATAACGGATATTCAAGGATTCGTCACTCCCTGTTTTACCTGAATCCCAGACAGTCTTACCCGACTCATCCGAAACGGTAATCCGGTAAGCTTTCTGATAACATCCGCGACGGCCGTCATCGACCGTCATCTGCCAGCTGAACCGGGGATTCCCGGTCTCTATTCCTAACGGCTCGTGTTCATATTCAACTTTCAGATGCTCCACCGTTATTCCAGCCTTTGCAGAAATACAAAACAAGCAACTGCATATCAATACTGTAGCAAATCCCAACACACGCATAAAATCCTCTATATACATATTTCTATTCAGCGATAAAAGAATAAATACCGGCAGGGCAACTAAAAGTAATATACCTATCTGTCACTATTCCCTCCGATACAATACCGTTATCGACATACTTTCCATGGCTCCAGACCAAGCGATCGTTTATTTTTATCACTTTATATTTCCTTAGTTTCGGAATACCTATCGTTGCATTCGATCCTTCGGGAACTCCTGCCTGCAAATAAAATTTCTTGTCTTTAACCTGAAACGCCGATTTGATCTCGCCTTTTACCGAAGGCACTTTCGTTTCGGCATATTTCAAGGGACCGGGCTGTGGCATAATCCGGAATTTTTCAAACCCGGGAGTGACTGGCGATACCCCGCAAATATATTGAGAACAGACAACTAACCCGCCGCCACTCCAGCCATGATTAACGGTTCCCCCTCCGAAACCGTCTTTTCCGATCCCCCACCCTTCGAACAATGTAGTATAGTCGGGATGATTCACCATATAGGCAAAACGTTTCTCATGCCGTGCTATAGCTTCTTTTTCATATCCCATTAGCATCATCGCTTCGAAAACATATTTCTCCATATAAGGGCTGGCATGTTCTTCCTGCTTAAAAATATTCAATATTGAAGGATATTTGGATTTATCGGCAATACCCGAAACAACAGCCAAAGCCTGTACCCGGTCATCGACAGCCCCTTCATAGAGAGGATGGCGATATGCATTCCCATTCCAGAATTGCCCGTTGAACGATTTCTTAAATTTTTCCAGGAATGCTCCGTAAGACATTGCATCGTTCGCATAATCCAGCTCGACAGCCATATTATACATGCCGCGAACAGCTATATAATACCAAAGGTTATATAGCAAAACCATATCTTTATGCTCTCCCCAGTCTCCCCATGTCCAGTCTCCATTCCTGAATTTCATCGTTCCTTTTCCATCCGGCTCCCACAATTCCAAATACTTTTTTATCTTAGGGTACAACTCTTTAATCAACGTCTTATCGGCTGAATACATGTAATAATACCATATGCCATATTCACCTATTGTAGCCAGAACCTGTCCGGGAAGTTCATCGAACCAGTTACCGGCCGGAACGGGAGCGAACATGCTTCCGTCAGGACGCTGCCAGTTCACCGTTTCTTCAAGCCACTTCCTCACAAGCTTATGACTCGAAACCGACAAAGCATAATATGCTTCTAATGATTCATTAACAGCATCGCCCGCCCACTGGGCTCTCTCCCTGTCGGGACAATCCATAAAATTATCCCGCATTGTAATATACAAAGAGCGACAGGATTTTTTCCATAGCCGGTTCAAAAAATCATCGGAACAATTAAAATAACCTGAAAAATCGGCATCATATCCCGTCTCTCTATAACGCACATCTATAACTTCGGCGCCGTCAGGAATAACATAATACATTTTATGTCCGTTGATCCAGGCCAGATGTTCATACTCTTGTATTCCGTCTTTCGTAATATATTCTCCATATATGCAGGTAGAAGGGCTGAAAAGCAGATAACTGTCCGTAAACATCTTCACTGCCCTTCCTTCAGAAGCCTTCAGCTTTATATAAGGGGTGAACTGACAATTATAAGGAAGTTTACATATAAGGGTGTCTCCGCTTCGATATTTTTCGGGAAACGATTTCAGTCCGTAATTTCTGAACATAGGAATACTACGTCTATGCAATTTATTCCACGGATAGCATCCTGCTTCACCAAATACACGCACTTCCTGTAATTTATTCGGATCGAAACCGGAAGAAGTCCAGTCCCCTATCTCTTGTCGGGCATCATATGAAACATTCGACTCCGACAGCCGGAAATTGGGTACAGGCCCTTTACTCATACCATACGATTTCAACACACTTCCTCTCCAGGTCTTATCGCTTATAATCTCCCATTCCGGGGTCACGCATTCAAAAAGCAAACCTGCTTTCCCACTACTTATATGCGAAAATCCGTCTTTCCCGAAATACCACATAAGTACAGTAACAGTATTTTTTCCTTGCTTCAGCCAAGGAGCGATATCTATCTCATCGTAATAAGTATCGGTAGGGTTAGGTCCCCTTTTCAAACCTCCTTCGAAAACAACAGGCTCCCCGTTTATCCACAACCAATATTTACTGTCTACGGCTATCCTGGCTATTGCCTGTCCCGGAACTTTAGCAACGTCAGTCTGTTTACAAAACACATACCAGGAATTAGTTACATTCTGATTATCAAAAGCAACGATCCATTTTGCTTTCCAGTCGGCAGAATAAACCGTAAAACTGATAAAAAAAACTATTAACGATATTATCCCTTGTTTCATAGTTATATACAGATTAAGAATTTTTGTTTTTCATTCTCACACCGAAAATCCGCATGTCAATCCGAAGGCTTACAATTACCTACTATTATATCTTCGCGGCACGGCCGAAACCATATCACGAAGATAATCATTATTTTACTATCACAGTTACAGAACTTTTAATATCGGTAGCAGAAGAAGCGCAATGAAGCGTAAAACGATCCGATTCTATATTCCAGTCTTTGCTCGTATCATCATAAAAAGCCAGCCTGTCAACCGGTATTTCGACCTTAACGACCGTACTTTCCCCTGCTTTCAGGAACACTTTTGAAAAACCTTTCAATTCTTTTAACGGGCGTTCTAATGAAGGATTCGACTGGGAAGCATATATCTGCACCGTTTCTGCTCCTGCCATTTTTCCCGTATTGGTCAACTCCACAGATAAAAGAATCGTTTCATTTTTTCTATATTCTTTTTTATCCGATTTAATTTTACCGAATTTAAAATTGGTATAAGACAATCCATATCCGAAAGGAAATTGCGGAACAATCTTTTTCGTATCGAACCAACGATAACCGACATATATGTCTTCTTTGTAACAAACATCTGTCCCGTCTCCGGGGAAAGACAGGTCTCCATAAAAATGAGCACCGTTGTCTTCTAATCGCTTAGGAATACTAAAAGGAAGTTTCCCGGAAGGATTCACCTTTCCCGAAATAACATTTGCCGTTGCACTCCCCGCCTCAGATCCCAAATACCATGACTGCATAATTGCCGGGACCTTTTTTACCCAGGGCATTGCCACCGCATTTCCACTGATAAGGATGACTCCGGTATTTTTATTTGTATGGCATAGCTTTTCTATCAGTTCATTTTGTCCGTAAGGAAGTTCAAATGTTCTACGGTCTTCCCCTTCACAATCCTGGTAAAGCTCTTTATTCAACCCGCCGATAAAAAGAACAATGTCCGCAACCTTAGCCTTTTCCAGAGCTTCACCGGCCAGAAGACAATCATCTTGTTTTCGATCCGAGCTATATCCTTGCACGTATTCGATTACATCGCCGCCAAACTTATCAATCAATCCTTTTAAGGGAGATATTTCCTCTTTTACTTTCAATTCCGAAGAACCTCCACCCACGGTCAGCGGTCGGACAGCATTCTCTCCCACAACAAGAATTTTTCGATACTTTCCGGGAATAACCGGAAAAAAATCATTCTGATTTTTCAGCAACACAATTCCTTCTTCTGCAATTCGCCTCGCCACACCGGCATGCTCTTTTGTTGCAAAACTTCCGTAGGGACGATTCCGGTCCATAGTCGTACGGTACATAAGGCGTAAAATGCGGCGAACCTTGTCATCCAATTCCTTCCCGGTATATTTTCCCGATTTCAAACCGGCCAGATAAGCGTCCGCGAGATAAAAATCTCTGTAAGTAAACGGATCATTTTCCGGTTGCCGCTTAAACGTCCCCATTTCAATATCCAGCCCGTTCCTCACAGCCTCGTCTGTATCATGAGTACCGTCCCAGTCACTGACCACGACCCCGTCGAACTTCCAGTCTTCTTTCAACAACTTATTCAGCAGATAATCGTTATGACAACAATGAGTACCTCTTAACTTATTGTATGCACCCATAATCGCCCATGCACGACCTTGTTGTACTGCGGCTTTAAACGCTGGAAGATATATCTCATGCAACGCACGGTCACTTAGCTCGACATTGATATGTCCGCGCCATTTTTCCTGATTATTCAGTGCATAATGTTTTACACACGCCGCAACCCCGTTTTCCTGTACCCCTTGAACATAAGGGACTACCAGAACCGAACTAAGATACGGATCTTCTCCCATGTATTCAAAATTACGACCGTTCATCGGAGACCGGTAAATATTTATACCAGGACCCAATAAAATATCTTTCTTCCGATACCTGGCCTCTTCTCCTATTGCTTTTCCGTACTCATATGCCAGCACCGGATTAAAAGTAGCTCCCAAACAAGTCAGCGCGGGAAACGCCGTACAGGAATCGTTCGTCCATTTTGCCCCGGCAAAATCATCCCATAATGTTTCATTCCGTATACCATGGGGGCCGTCACTATGCCATATTTCCGGAATTCCTAACCGGGGTACTCCGGCTGAACTGAATTTTGCCTGAGCATGACACATCGCTACTTTTTCTTCCACCGTCATCCGGGAAATGGCATCTTCTATGCGTTGTTCTACCGGTTTAGAATCATCCAAATAAACCGGTATTGGTCGTTTTTGCGCCGAAGCGAATATTACCGAACTAACCAAAAGACCTAAAATAATCGTTTTTCTTTTCATAAACAGTTTATATATGCATAATTAATTACACCGGAATATATTATCACGAAAGACAAAAATCAATTCATTCATCTTCCATTTCAAAAGAGGGAGGAACTGAACTGTCATCACTCGCCCACGCTTTATTCGGATATTTGCCCATAACAAGCTCCAGTTTTCCTCCTCGCATAATATCCTTATGGCTGAACCATGATTTATTCCATACTTTTCCGTTCAGTCTTGCCGACTGTATATATTTATTTTCCGAAGCATAATGCTCACAAATGATTTCAAAAGTTTTTCCGTTACCCAACTTTATAAGGGATCTCTCAAAGCGGGGACTCCCTATCGCATACATAGGCAAACCGGGCGTCACAGGATAAAAGCCAAGAGAAGAGAATACTACGAACGCCGACATTCCGCCTCCGTCCTCATCTCCCGGCATTCCCATGAGATCATTCCTGAACCACTGATCAAGAAGACGGTGTATCTTCTTCTGGGTTCTCCAGGGTTGTTTTACATAATTATACAAGTAGGGAATATGTAATGAGGGTTCATTACCCATGGAAAATTGACCGACATTCCCTGTCTGGTCAGGTAGTTGCGCATAAAATTCATATTTGGGTTTACCCAACGGTTCCCGGAATGTCCTGTCAAGATTCCCGACAAACTTTTCGTTTCCTCCCATTAATGAAACCATATCCGCTATATTATGAGGTACGGCCCACCGATAAGTCCAGGCGTTATTTTCATCATAATAATCTCTTGCTCCCAATCCTCCGCTAAACTTATAATCCACTCCTTCAATAAAATCACCTTTGTTATTCCGGGGATGAAAAAATGCAGTTTCTTTATTATATAGCTTCCTATAACCCTGGGAGTTTATGAGAAAATCGTTCACATCATCCTTCATGCCCAGTTTTCGGGCTATTCTCGAAAGACACCAATAATCGTAATAAGCTCCAAGACTGATGGCAACGGATTGTCTTCGTTCCCAGGAGTCGACCTCTTTCACAGATTCGGTTTCCCCTATATTCAATCCGGGGAAATATCCGTTCCGGGTAAAGAAGTCATCCAGTTCGGTCTTCGGAATACGTAACCAAGGTAAGTGAGATTTTTCGGACAGCGCACTTTTACAGGCCTTATATGCTTGAGATACATCAAATCCGGTTAAGTCTTTACAAAGGGCATCGGCAATGACAGAAACAACGTGGTTCCCGTTCATACGGTGACTGTCACCCGTTACTTCGGGAAATGTAGGCATCCAACCCTCAGGAGTCTGCCGGGCCATTCGTATGAAAGACCGGATCATCCAAGCTTGTTTTTCCGGTTCGATCAGTATTCTCAACGGATGAACCGCCCGGTAAGTATCCCATACCCAATCATCCGTATAGAAAGGAATTCCTTCATCCTCATGCACCTTCTTATCGAAACCGCTATAATATTTCCCATCTTCGGAAATATTCACCATCCGTTCGTATATCCGGTACAGGGAGGTATAGAACACCACTTTATCATTTTCATTGTCACCCTGCACCTTTATCTTCCCCAACGCATTATTCCAGATATCCCGTCCCCGGCGGGCAATTATACCGGTATCGTATGTATCAATCTCTCTCTGCATATTTTTCTGCGCCTGCTCTCCACTGATATACGAGATGCCGTAACGGATATGTATATCGGGAGTACCGAAACATAATATTACTGAAGCATCCCTACCACTATATTTCGTACGAGTATAATCCACTTTATTATTTTTTCGCACTATTCCCGCTCTTGCAGGCATCTCTTTCGTCTCCAGATATATAAATACTTTCGTTTTTCCGTCACGGAGTATTTCATACCCCCTTACCGTATCTCCCGAAACCTCCAATTCCCCGTTTACAGCGGTTAAAATGAGATTGCCATTATTATCTTCAAAATGGAAATGACATACGGCAGACTGATGGGAAGGCGCATAATCGATATCCACTTCTTCCTCATCAAAACGGACAATATAACGATAAGGCTCAACCATTTCATTATCATAACTATATCCCTTAAGACAAACACTGTCTCCTACCATTCGGAAAGGGCTTATCCTGAAAGAAGATGGACTACGATGGCTTGTCGTAACAAGCGGTATTCCATACATCTGCTCGCTCGTATATGATTCTTTGTTGGGAATAAAGCGAAGCATACTGTTGGGCAAATGCACCGTAGGGAAAGTCGGTACCAGCAAATGGCTGATATTTCCCATATAAGGATTCACATAGTCCACCGGATCCTTCTCTTTTCCCGGACTATTGCAGGAACAAAAATTCAAGACCACGCTCAGTATCAAAAACAGCCGGAGAAAAAACCGCATTATCTTCATAACTTTTTAATTTTCCAGAATCTAAAAACTTATACCGGTAACAAAACATTCACGTATTTCAATAACCCTTTAAAATAAAACCGGATAACGATTTTAAAAAATCGGCCGAACTGACTATTTACAATCCGGCCGATGACTTAATATCACCTTAATAAAAACCTATTCCGCAGTAAGATTAGCTTTAGTAGGCCAACCGGGATTTTGATAAATAGGAGACAAAGATACATCTGTACCATCTCCGGATGTTACCTGAAAATGTTCCTCTGCTATAGGACTTAAATAATGTGCCATTTTCCACTTCAAACCATTATATACAATGGATGACGGAACTACTTCATAAGGTCTAAAATAAAGACTTGTTTTGGGACTGGAAACCGTACTGGAATTTCCTTTATCATATTTAAGGTAAGCCGAAGGATACTGGTATTGTATCACAGGTCCCCAAAGTTTAAAGCCTTCAATATGATAAGGAAGATTAATCATCTGGTCCATTGCCCTCCATCTCAAAATATCCATATTTCTCAATCCTTCCGCCATCAGCTCACAACGTCTTTCGCGGCGTATATTATAAAGTTCGGAGTCAATCAGCCTGCCGCCAGAATAAGCCCCCCAGTCATTCAAAGCTTCTCGATCCATTTGTGTTGCATCGATGGTTTTTCTGTAATTTATATCGACACCGGCTCTTTTTCTTATTTGTTTCCAGTACTCATCGGCATAATCGTCCAATCCGCCCGTCCTTTCATAACAGGCTTCTATATAGTTAAGATATGCTTCTACAGCCCTGAAAACCAATGTACCGGTCGTATTTTTCGAATCAGTCAAGCAAGTCGAGGCATCAAAATTCAAACCTTTACGCAAATCATATCCGGTAGCTGAAGCTTTCGAACGGCCTTTGAGGTTCACAATAGGAGATTCCAACTCGATAGGTACGGTACTGGTTTGCTGGTCGGAAGTAAAAAGAACATTTTTCTGTCCGGGTTCTTTCAGGAACAGGAATAGACGGTTATCTCTGTCTTTTCTTACTGCCGGTATGGAATCATCACCCTGATATTGAGAATCCGGATCATAAATTGGCAAACCATTTTTCATCAGGAAACAATCAACCATACCCCGTGTAATGTTAATCCGGCCTCCTTGCAGTTCTTCATTGTTGCCGTTAGTCACACCAAGACCGACATCATATTTTCTCCACATAAGCACCTCGGGATAAATTGACATGTTCGTTTGTGCAAACATATCATAATAAGGATTTATAGGATCACTTGCCGATTGCTGTAACAAATACGTATTTTCTACCAGAGGTGTTGACTCGGCAACAGCTTTTGCTTCTACCATCGCTTTATCCAGGAAAAATGCTATTTCATTATCAATACTACCAGAAGGAAATTGATACGAAGCATTATAACTTTTAGTCTTTCCAGGCCAGCCCGGTCCATTAGGAACAAAAGCCGTTTCTTTAAAATATTTTTCCCAGGTAGCTTCGAAAAGAGCGACACGCGAACTAAATAATTGCGCACATGGTTTTGATATGCGATTTTTCATACCGTCAGGCGAAACATTTTCCAGAAGTATCTTGGCAGAATCCAGATCGGCAAGTATAAAACGGGCAACTTCATTTCGGGGCATACGCCTGCTCGCCGTGAGCAGAACTTTCTCATCATTCGGCAAGACTGTCGTGATTATAGGAAAATCTCCAAGAAGCTGTAATTTCTTAAAATAGGCATAAGCCCGTAAAAAATACATTTCACCTATATAATGCTTTACATTTACCTGATTGCCCTGAATTTCTCCTGCTTTCCATTTCGGAAGAACAGACTGGAAGAAATAATTACACCTGTAAATTTCACTAAAGTCCCAGTCTCCGCCTGTTTGGACAGTCTTATATTGATCTGAAAATCTCGTTACTTTAGGATAAATAGAGGCTTGGTTATCGGTTATATCATCATATCCTGCAACAGATTGATCACCTCTGTTCGGTGTAGGAATAATATTATAGCAATTTATAACGTAAGCACTTACCTGAGTATCGTCCGTGAAATAATTTTTAGGAGTAACATCCGAAATCGGTTCTTGAAGAAGAAAATCGGTACACGAACTGAAGATCAGCAAAAGATATATACAAAATCCTTTATATATTAAATGATTCATATTGTTTTTCATAATGCTAAATTTAAATAGTTACACTAATGCCTACCGAGTAGGTTTTATTTAACGGATACGAAGCATTGGTCGGATTATCAATTGTTTCCGGATCAAATATCTTGGTCAGTTTTGTTCCTGTCCATAGATTTTCACCCGACAGATATACCCTGACTTTTTCCAGTTTGATCTTATTGGTCCATACTTTAGGCAGCGTATATCCCACCGTGAGGTTCTTCAAGCGGATATAAGCGGCATTCTGAAGATACCTCGTCTGTACACAACGGTTCTTTCCCATTGCATAATCCCAGATTTCCGGTGTAGAAGGCCTCGGATAATAAGCATCCATATTTAATCCCAGCGGATGTTCGGGATCGTCACGGAAATAATCGAGATGTTGTTTCAGCACGGTCGATTCCCACATGGAACGACCTGCTCCCCAGAACATATAAGCCTGATTAAAATAATCTCTTTTCATTACCCCTTGGAAGAAAAGCCGCAAATCTATCCCTTTCCATTCGGCACCAAGATCCAGACCAAAATTAAAACGCGGAGTAATATTACCGATAACACTCCTGTCACCCGGATCATTCAGCGTATTGGAGCCGGCATCGATCTTACCGTCTCCATTGATATCGGCATACATAATATCTCCGGCCCCCCAACTGTTTTCTTTACCGGAAAGCAACGCTGTTTGTCCGCCATTCGGCAACGATGCCAGATGCGCATCCATTTCTTCCTGAGTCTTTGCCATACCGACAGTGGTATATCCCCAGATATTACCATATCTTTCTCCTTCGTTAAATGTCGTATAATAAATAGAGCCTTCATACTGGTTGGCATATCCTATATTATGCGTAGGATTGTTCGGGTATTTCAAAATCGTCGATATTGCATCGGATAAAGTAAAGCGAACATTGTAGCTCAAACCATTGGAAAGGCGATCCTGCCAGGCAATCTCGAAATCGAATCCCTGGGTCTTCATATCTGTATTATTCGCTCTTGCAATCTGGTCTCCCGATAACCCGTAAACTGCAGGAAGTTTAGGAGACGGACCTATCATATTATTGGTATAACGAATAAAATAGTCGAATGATGTTGTCAATCTGTTATTCAAGAAACTAAGATCTACACCTACATCGTATGTCCTGATTTTTTCCCAAGTAAGATATTCATTCACATCAGACGGAGCCGACGCAATATTAGGTTTCACCCCGTTGATCAGCCAGTTACCTGCAGCCATGGCTGTTCCCATGACAGAATAGGTGGGATAGAAAGCATTGGTATTCTGGTTACCGAGAGAACCATATGAACCTCTTATCTTAAAGTTTCCTACATACTGTGTATAATCTTCCCAGAAGCGTTCCCGGGCTACATTCCATCCTAATGATACCGAAGGAAGTAAATTCCATTTATTTTTATTCTGGAATCTGGATGTTCCGTCATAACGGAGATTGGCTTCGAACAGATAACGTCCTTTATAATCATAATTCACACGCCCGAAATAACCTGCTGTCGCCCAGTTAGCCAAACCGCCGGAAACCCCGGGAGCGACCGTCTGCCCATTCTGGTCGATACCTGAAGTAGCATTCAGAGTAGGGTTTTCAGTAAGGATGAGACCTGTACGGTTTGCCCCTAATGTCCTGTATTTCAACATTTCGAATTGATATCCGACCAATACTTTAAAATAATGACCGCTTATTTCTTTCGAATATTCCGTATAAACATTTGCATTATAATAGTTCGAACGGTTAAAGCTTTCATCTACATAAGAGTTCCCATCTGTCATTACAGGATTACCGGCCACATCGTGTATAAAGAGTTGCTGACGGTCATAATGTCGTAAGTTCTCTACTAAGTTAAAATTATAATCTCCGATAATTCTCCAGCCTTTAATTGGTTCCAGCGTAACGTTGAACTGATGGGACATCCTGTCATTTATATTTTTCTCCCGTCCGGCTTGTACAATTTCCATATAGGGACTCGGACTGTCAAATATATATCCGTTCGGATCATAAACCGGTACCATAGGCCATCCCTGTGCAGCCACGCGGTATTCCCATCTACCTTTACCGGAAGAAGGTTGCTCATACCTTGCTCTTATAAATTTTCCGATATACGACAACGACAGCCAATTCGTTATCTTAGTATTGATTTTTGCCGTTACGCCTATACGGTCCTGAGTATCTCCTCCGAGTTTCATCATACCCGGGGCTTCCAGATAATTTCCCGAAAGATAATATGAAACATTATTGGAACCACCGCTCAACGCAAGATTATGTTCGTGAGCAAAGGTACGAGGTTTATATATAGTTTTAAATACATCCACATTATCATTACCGGCTGCATATCCGCTCGCCCATCTTTCAGGATTCGCCGGATCGACGATAGTCGTCATCGGGTATTGCTTTCCATTATAGGTATTCATAGGAATTTTACCATCCTGAAAATCTTTTATACGCTGCAGCCATTCCGGAGTAAAAAATTGCGGTTCACCGCTATACCGCTCCATATCATTATAGAACAACGCAAAAGAATAAGAATCGGCCATTTCCGGCAAAGAGATCGGTTTGTTGGAACGAAAACTTCCGTCATAAGTAATAACCGGTTTTCCCTTCTTCCCTTTTTTTGTGGTAACCAGAATAACACCGAACGGTGCACGCGAACCGTAAATGGCAGAAGAAGCCGCGTCCTTAAGAACAGAGATATTCTCCACGTCCTGCGGATTAAGTGTATTGATATCGCCTTCCATTCCATCTATAAGAACCAACGGACTTCCGCTGGAACCCTGGCCTATAGTACCTAACCCCCGGATACTAATTGACGGATTCGTTCCCATCATCCCCCCGTTGGTATTACTGATATTCAAACCGGGCACAGCTCCCTGAAGAGCCTGTACTACATTCGACACCGGTCTGTTTTCTATGATCTTCGAATCTATAGCAGAAACAGCTCCTGTCAAATTCACTTTTTTCTGAGTACCGAAACCAACAACGACAAGCTCATCCAGTTGGTTGATACTTTCTTTTAATGTGATAAACAATTTTTTTTGTGCATCGGCTACGACATCCTGGGTCGTATAGCCGACATAAGAAATCGTCAAGGTAGACTTATCCGGCGCATTTAAAGCAAATGTACCGTTAACATCAGTCATTATTCCGGTCTTGGTACCTTTAATATAAACTGACGCCCCAATAATAGGCTCTCCGCTTTCATCCACAACCACCCCCGTCAGCTTTGAATTTTGTGCAAACAAGACGGCCGTCGAGAAAAAACAAACGAGCACAGTTACAAACCTGAAAGAGCGAAAACAGTTTACCGCTCGTTTCAATCGTTTTGAATTCTTACTTTTCATTGTATTCGAATTAAAGATTTAACCATGATATATTATTATCTGTTTCAAATAATCCTCCGATATTACATAAGTCTTTCAAATAATGTATTTTAAGTATATTCCTTCTATTTTTATTTATTGGATTCAATGCGCAATCAGGCCCCTCCCGAAAAGATAATGAGTACAAGGCCCGTGATGAAAAGGAGGAACATTGCTGTTAAAAGTGTATATATCAGCTTCGAAGCATTTTTAAATTCTTTCCATACAAATACGCCCCAGATTGCAGCGACCATTGTTGCTCCCTGACCTAATCCGTATGAAATAGCAGCACCGGCCTTACCGGCGGCTATATAGCTTAAAGAAGTTCCCAAAGCCCATATACAACCACCTAAAATACCTATAAGATGCGTTCTGAAACTGCCATGAAAATAGTCATGATATGATACAGGAGTTCCTTCAAAAGGTCTCTTCATAACGAGCGTATTAAACAAGAAATTGCTCAATAAAATTCCTGCAGAAAAAATAAAGAAAGCTCCGTAGGGGGTTAACAATCCTGAAGAGGGCCGACAAAAGTTCTCCAGATCCATCGAAGCTGCGACAAACCGGTAAAAAAAGGCCATCAGAATACCGGCGAAAACAGCCAGTACAATTCCCTTAACATTCACTTTTCCTTTATTCGTTGTATTGTTTTTCCGAGCTGCTATTCCATTCAGAACAATTGCTATCACAACAAGCAATACGCCTATAAACAGGATAAAGGGATCTCCCTTCGGTTGCGCGAAATAATTAATAAATACTCCTAAAACCAAAGCGATACCCACTCCCAGCGGAAAAGCAACAGCCATACCGGCCAGAGAAACCGATGCTGAAAGCAAAATATTGGAGGCATTAAATATAAATCCCCCTGCCACAGCACTGGCAACATTCTTCAAATCGGCCTGTCCCAAATCGGATATAAAAGAGCGACCGGCATCCCCATGACTGCCTAAAGTCAATCCCATCAAAATACTGAACAAGAAAACACCTATTACATAATCCCAATAAAACAATTCATAACGCCAGCTTTTCGCTGCTAATTTCTGAGTATTGCCCCATGAACCCCAACATAGTATCGTAATAAAACAAAATACTATGGCTAATGAATAACTCTCTACTATAAACATCTCGATCTAAATATTCAAATTCGTACTTCTTTTCTGTAAGGAATAGAACTTTGTGCACCTTTTCTCGTAACAGAAATACCTGCTGCGGTATTCGCCATTTTTACTGCGTCCGTAACCGATAATCCTTCAGATATCCCAACACAGAAAGCGCCACAAAAAGTATCGCCTGCAGCCGTCGTATCAATAGCTTCTCTTTTTTCAGCAGAGATATGCAGAAATATCCCGTCACATTTTACAAATGCACCACTTCCACCCATCGTTATAATCACATTTTTTACCCCTTTGCGACTTATCGCATCTGCAGCGGCGCAAGCAGAATTGCTGTCAACTATTGTTATACCGGACAGCATTTCCGCTTCAATTCTGTTTGGAACAATGGCATAGAGGTACTTTAGTAAGCTATCCGGAATATTTCTCATAGGAGCAGGATTCAAAATGACTTTACTTCCGCTTCGATATGCTAACTTGGCTACATACTCCACAGTTTCTATAGGTGTTTCCAATTGCAATAATACGATATCGGACTTTTCTATAATATCTTTAGCTTTATCTATATCTTCGATACACAACCGGGCATTCGCTCCCGAAGCAACAACTATACTGTTTTCTCCTTGTTTATCTACAGTAATCAATGCAACACCCGTAGGGATTTCCGGATCTATGAAAACATAACCGGTATTGATATTCTCCGCCCGAAGTACTTCCATAGCGTTTTTTCCCAGCAAGTCATTTCCTATCTTAGCAATGAAAACCGGTTTTTCCTTACCTAACCGGGAAACAGCAACTACCTGATTGGCACCCTTCCCTCCGGAATTCATAAAAAAATCATTTCCAAGAATCGTTTCACCGGGGGCCGGAAGCTTATCTGCCCTTACAACCATATCAATATTGAAACTTCCTACAACAACTATTTTTTCTGTATTCATAAAGACAGGAACATAAAATTTACACCATACAAAACCTCGAAGAGAAAATATTATATCAGAACATTGTTCCGAATAGACTGGAACAATGTTCTGATGATTTGATTATTGAACAGCTACCTTGTATGCTTTACCTTCAACTTGAACAATGTAAATACCTTTTGCAGAAACAGTATACGGTTCATCGGCGTTGAAAACATCTGTCTGTCCTGATACTGAAATAATTTTTGCCTGAGTATCCGAACCTTTTACAAAGACCATACCATTCGCTGCATACACCAATACGTCATTCGCGGATATACCTTCTACCGCATCTGTTCCATATTTTTCAAACTCATACAGCGAACCAAAATCCCCAAATCCATAGAATACAAGATTACCATCCAGCATTCCATGCATAAAATCATTTATTTTGTAATCATTATCATAGCTTCCGTTAGCATTACATATACCATAGAAGAAACTGCCATCATCTATTCTCCGGTCGATTTTCCACGCTCCGTCCCAAGAAGAAGAACTTACTACGAATTTACCATCGGAATAAATCATTTTCGCACCATTTTCCATATTGGCTTTATTATAAATATTCACTCCCGTAATATTATTTCCGGTAAACGCCCATAATTGATTATCCGACTCTTCTTTAGCCGCCGTTATTACGCCCGTACCATCATTAGTCAAGTAGCCTTCTGCGGCCCGGCGTACATTTTTTACTTTATACCAAACCATATTGTCATCCGTGCTTATAGTGAACGGCAGGTCTATCAAAGCCAGACTATATTGATAACTGGCTTTTTTCAGATTATTCAGGGCGGCACTTACATTACTCTGTGTAGAAGAGGGATCATCCACGACAGCCTGTGCAATAGCAATAGCAGCCTCAAAGGCACTTATGCCTTCGGCATACTTTTCGGCTGTTGCAGGATTGCTCTTGTCATTATTTACTTTAATGGTATACTCTTCAATAAGTGCAATCAAAGCTGAAAAATCCACTACAATTTCCTGGCTGGCATCTTCAAAAATCCACGCACAACCGCCTTCAGTTGCCGTATGTCCATAGAATATGATGCCTATATCCAAAGTACCATGGAGGTAGTTATCATTTGTAGCCGTACCGGGAAGAAGACCATACAACCCATTATCATCTTTAATAAGCCAGGAATGATTCCATTCTGTATCGGCAGGCGCCAACTGGGCAGTTCCATTACCTCCTTCAACAGATATTAATCTTGCGCCATTTTCCAAAAAGGCTTTATTATAAATCTGAAATCCGTCAGTTTCATTACCGACAAAACACCACAGAAAATTATCCGCATCATCAATATCGGCCATTATCACAGCCTGATTGTAAGCCTCAGCCTTCATATAAGCCGCTTTGCCTCCATCTGCCGCACGTAGATTTTTTATACGATACCATGTTGCTCCTGCACCCGTATCGGTACTTGGCGTAACAGGCAGTGCAGCCAGAAGTGCATTCTGGGATATGAGCATAATAAATGCAATAAGTAAAAATAGATTTCTTTTCATGATAAATGTGATTTAAAAAGTTAACAATCAAATTACAGAGAACACCTTAATAAATTCAGCATAATGGCATTATCATCACACTTAAAAAATAGTATTTTTTATTATAAAATTAAAATATTAACAAAAAAAGAAGTTTATCCTTTAGCTATACAGTATAAAGTGTTTAACACCGAGCAAATAGAATATAGTTTATACATTACACAAAAGAAAATTCAAATTCAATATAAATTGTATCTCCTGAAATCCCGTCCTCGTCTTAATCAGGAACGAAACTTCAAATTATTGATACGACAATATATAGTGATCAGCACTTTGTGATAATAATTATAAATAAAACCGATAAATAAGCAGATGAAAAGTTATTTCATAATATTCTGGCAATCAAGGTAATTCTAATAAACCTTTTTCATTGGGCAGTCATAATGTTAATGAACTAATCTAGCATGTTTTATTATCAGACCGGAAGCGAATGCTTATTATTTATTTTCTAAAAACACCCTATCCGGCCCGATTTTTTATCTGAAACTCCTTTTTTATTACTTATAAATCGGTTTTTTCAATTTATTCCCAATCCATAACACACCGAAGAGAGGCTCCCTCTGCCTTGACAGTGGAAGCTACGTGAATCAAAGGATAGTCGTTAAATATGGCTGCATTATGCGCATTCTGCGGAAAACCAGGATTTGCGTCAGCATCTGCTGTCCAGAAAAGAGCTAAAGATGTATCGTCCATAACAGTAGTTCCGTTGAAATATCCTGTCGGAGTTGCGGTAAATCCTGTCATATTGTTCTTTAAAAGATTGTCTCCAGCAGTATAAAGGTTACTGGTTTCTTTATATGACCAACCGTAAGTAGATGCTAATGCCGATGCTATGGTCTGTTCCTGTCCTGAAATCAAAATTTCCACTGTACCTTGCAACTCGTCCCAATCTGCTACAGTGGGAATCCTCCAACCTCCTGCAGGGGCTATTTTTTCACTCGATGCTGCAAACCAGTTATAATAAGTCTTTTCTTTTGCCACGACATATGCGGGAGTAGATAATCCGCTCCAGGTTTCGCTGTTGCCTAATTGAATATCCGTTCCATCATTATATTTCGTAGTTTTTAGATTTTCAGCCATCCAAATCTGGAAGCCAATCTGAACTACCTTATAGTGATTACCCGAGCCGTCGGTACATTCTACAAAATAGAATTCCATTTCGCTGTCCGAAACCGGAACATCGGTAACTATCGTAGAACAATTTCCCGAATGACCTGTATAGATAATCCGGTCTCCTTCATTATAAAGCATTGCAACCGTACCGGCAACTGCTTCCGGAGCTTCCTGAACGCGAACCGGTTTCTTTGCCGTCTTACCTACATAAGAAACTGCGGGTGCCACCTGAGTATTATTGCGTTCCAAATACTTAGTATGGTATGCATATCCTTTGCCCGTTACACTGACCACATACGCACCCATAGGTAATGACAAATCAAACGTATTTTCTCCTGCCGAAACATTTTGTTTAAGGCCTGTCATTTTCTTACCATCCAATCCGAATACTTCAACCACGGCATCTCCCTGTTGTTTAGCCTGGAAAGTTACAATCGTCTTCCCGTCAGCACCAAATACACGAAGGTTTCCGTTCTCATTGCCAATTTGCTCTATTCCTTCCGGAGTAGGAGTCAAGACTAACGTTCCTCCTCCTTGTACGGTTTTGGTCTCTCCCGTATTTACATTGAATACATCAACCGATTCAACAGTCTCGGCTGCACCTGACCCGATAAAAGTAATCGAATAATCGGCACTCAAACCGGGTAATGATGTTGCGCATAATAATGATAAAAGAATTAAGTAATTTTTTGTCTTCATAATCATATAGAATTTAAGTTGTGAATAAAAACTTTTTTTATTTATTATATATACATCAAAGGTAGAATATAATTTACTCTTATATTTATTCGTAAATTGCTATAAGCTATGGAATATTTGCACTATTTCCTATTAAGTAAAAATAAAACCTATCTAGCGTAATAAAACCTACTGTTTTCAGGAATCAAATATAAATATATATATAAATGATTAAAGCAAATTTCGCAAAATCTTTCTATACAAATCCGTATTTAACATTGTAGCATCAATTACGATAACACCGTACTTACGCATTCTGTTCTATTTAAACTTCCACGAATATAAATGCCCATATTTGTTCCACTGAAAATTAAATTATAATATATTATTTGCTCTATTACTCAAAAAAATCGTTGATACAGGTCTCAAGAACAGATGGCTTTCACTAATATGTAAAAAGTAGCTCCAATTAAAATATATTCATCATCTTAATAGCATACAAGCAGTTATTTGTCAATTTAATAAACCCGAAGCAAAATTATCAACTTCATCTCCGGGTTTATTTCCCAATTCATAACAACTGATTTTATTTATATTTTGCCGGTTTAGCTGTAATGTTCCGTACAAAATAATCTTTTATACGGGTTTGTTGCTCAGGAGTCGTAGTCAGGTAAACATGTTTGCCTTGTTCATTTTCTTTAAAATGGCTGACTCCTTTTTCATCTATAGAAACGAATCCTTTCGGTGATTCATGAAAAAAAGCACTGTCCGGTTCCATTACATATAAAACAGCCGTAACATCCCAGGTAGGGCGGTCATAAGGCATTTCTGCATACATAGAATATCCATCGACCATGGGATGTTTCGGCGACCACTTAAAATCATTCTGTATACTTTTTCCGGGATAAAGAATCTTTTCTCCCAATTCGTACGGAGTAAATACAATTTCAGTCGGCCATTCAGTAAATACTTTTTGAGCAGAAGGAATATCCATCAGTACGTTATATTCCGAATAGTCATCTTTATCAAAACAACCGGCCATTACAGAAAGTAATTTTACTTTTTTGGCAATTAGTTCCGAGCCGCTCAAAGAAGAATATTCATCTGCAGGAGTATCCAGTAAGCGAACAAGATTGGTGGAAAAGCCGACAGATATAACAGTAACGGAATTATCAGGCTGTTCCGATAATAGTTTCCGGTAAAGTTTCGATGCGTCCGGAAGCGATTCATAATCGGTAAGTGTTCTCTCATATTTGGGCTGTCCGTTTTCTTCCATCATACAAACTTTGGTCGTAAAATTCATATCATTCGTATCCAGTGTTTCCCCTTTCTTCAATATACCGACGGGAATCTCCGGATAACCGTACCACGTTCCCATAATATCAATATATTCAGGAGCATAACGATAGTCCTTGTTCAACATGATCGCCAATATGTTTACACGACCTTCGTCTTTATATTTATATAATAAATCCAACGCCAATGCATCGTCCACATCGTTTCCCATATCGGTCTCGAAAATAACATTTACCGGAGAAACGGGTACTTGTTGTTCTTTTTTTCCGCATCCCAGTAAAAAAAATCCAAGACACATAAGTATTACTATTTTGCTATAACTGTTCATATTTCAAAGTTTTAAATATAATAAAAAAAAATATTTCGTGATATTAATTCTTTATCGTGCGCTTTTGTCCATTTTAAATACCAATGTTCCTCCGGCCATGATCTCTTCATAAGTAATTTTGAAATCTGTTAAGTCGGCACCATTTAGTTTGACCGATTTTACATATTTATTATGATCCGACAGATTCTCTGCGATAACCGTAAATGATTTTCCTTCGGGCAGCTCTATCTTTACTTTGGGGAGCTGCGGCGCACCGATAACAAACTCACCACTAACCGTATTCACCGGATAGAATCCCATCGCACTAAACATATACCATGCCGACATCTGCCCACAATCATCATTCCCGCACAACCCGTCGGGTTTAGGCATATAAAATTTATCAAAAACTTCGCGTATCAGTTCTGCTGTACGATAATTCTTTCCTGCCATCGTATACAGGTATATCACATGATGGCTGGGCTCGTTTCCCTGCGCATATTGCCCTATCAGTCCTGTGACGTCTCCGGTAAACCCGCCCTGCTCCGTTTTATTTGCCAATATAAAGAGCGAATCCAGTTTAGCCGTGAAAGATTCTTTTCCACCCATAGCCTCTATCAATCCGTCAATATCCTGCAGGACATGCCACGTATATTGCCACGCATTGCCCTCGGTATAATCACCCCCCGCCGTTCCTGCATGCGACAAATGATACTTATCGAAAGGAGTACGCCAGTTTCCTTTCGAATCTTTACCCCGCATAAGTTTTGCAGACGGGTCGAAAAGACTTTTGTAATAACAGGAGCGTTCCATAAAAAATGCATAATCTTCTTCTTTTCCCAGTTTTTGCGCTAACCGGGCGGCACAATAATCATCATATCCGCATTCGAGTGTTCGGGAAACCGATTCTTCAGGAACTAAGTCATACGGAAAATAACCATACCGGTCATACATTTTCCAGTCATATTTGCGATGATATCCGGTAAGGGATTTTTTCACCAGTTGATACGCTCTCTCATAATCGATACCTTTAAAATTCTTCAAGCAGGCTTCTGCAACTACAGGAACTCCGTGATTACCTATCATGCAGTATGTTTCCTTTCCCCACAATGCCCATATAGGCAGATAACCATAAGCCTCGGCATGCAAAAGCATCGTATTCACCATATCCGGAACCAGTTCCGGAGTAATGATCGTATACATAGGATGAGCAGCCCGGAAAGTGTCCCATAAAGAGAACGTAGAATAATATTTTCCGAACGGAGACATCGAGACAGAATCCGTTGCTCCCCGGTAAAAACCATCCACATCGGCAATATTAGAAGGTTGTAACATTAAATGATAAACCGAAGTATAAAAATTTTTCTTCTGATCTTCTGTACCTTCTACTTTTACGCGTGACAAGTATCTATTCCATTCTTTGTCTGCATTATCTTTTACTTTTTCGAAATTCCAGTGATCCAGTTCTGCTTCCATATTTCTTTCGGCACCTTCGAGGTTTACCATCGAATATGCTATTTTCACCTGTAATTGTTCCTCTTTTCCTGTATCGAAACGGAAAACTTTTTTAGGAGCTTTACTATCCTTTTCTCCCGTAACATCTTTCACAGAAACAAACGGGCGATCAAACTTCATGACAAAAAACAATTGCCGTCGGGTCCAGGCACGAACAATCTGATGACCTACTATCGTACTATCGTTTTTTATCCGAACATCAGAAAAAACCACCCGGTTGTCATAGTCTTTCCGGCTACCGACAGATCCACTCTGAAAATCTATATAAACCGATCCTTCCTCACCCTCAAAAAAATACTTGTGCATCGCAACATGAGGAGTCGCGGTCAGTTCTATTCTTACCTTATGATCCGTCAATTTTACCCCATAATAGCCAGGAGTGGCTTTTTCACTTTTCTTATCATAACGGCTTTGAAAAGCATCTGCAGGTTTCCCTGAAAAAGGCATCATCAACAAATCCCCCATATCGGGAACTCCGGTACCATTCAGTCTGTTCTGCGTGAAGCCCCAGATTTTTTCATCTTCATAACGATAACCGGCGCAATAGTCCCACTCAAAATTTCCTGTTTGAGGACCCGGCTGCATCATACCAAAGGGATAAGCGGCGCCCGGATAAGTATGCCCTGTATATGTAGTTCCTACAAAAGGATCGACATAATCACAATAATTAATATCTTCTCCCTTTTTCGAAATACAACCGGAAATCATCAGCACAGACAGTGATAATATAAATACAGATCTCATGGACATCTCAATATTAATATTTTACAATCAATTTCTTTACAATTTTTCCTTTATCCAAACCTGAGATATTCACCAAATACAGACCAGCGTCAAAACCGTTTAAAGGAATGATAAACGTATATTCCCCGGAAGAGGAGCATTTACCTGATACTTCATATCTTTTTATACCTTGCAGATCGTTTATCGTAATAATTATATCTTGAGGAAGCATAGTCCTAAAGCTAATCCGGATCTTATCTTTCGCCGGATTCGGAGCAATTTCGATATTCGACAATACAGCTTCAGGATCGAATACAGACAACATTTCGGACACAGGAACAAAATACCATTGCTGATTATCACTACCTGTTATATTGTTATTATATTCGATAGCATTTGTCCCATTCTCATAATTACCTCCGCTGTTATTGACCGATTTACCCGTTCTTTTATTAACTATACCATACATATTACCGGTATTCACGGGTTTTATATACCATTGCTGATCCGGATTGTCATTTTCTGCCGAAGTTTGGATTAAATTTATATTTTCATCCGTTCTTGTCATTGCCAAACCCGAATTTTTATTGATTATCTGAAACAAGTCCCCTTCTATCTGTTTCATTTCCCACAACTGAGCATCATTATTTTCCAAGGGTTCCCACATAACCAGTATTTCATTAGCGTCCAACGAATTCTGATTAACACTAATCCAGTTTCCTGTTTTTTTATTTTTAATCGCATAATAATAATTGTCAGGAACAAAAGGTTCGGAAGGTTTCTGCGGTTCAGCAGAGAAATTTTCCGTCAAGAATTCGATTCTTTTCTCCACATAGGATTTAAGATAATCGATACCTTCCTGATACGTTTTAAATAAATAGTTTTCTAAATAAACTTCTTTATCGAGAATATCCCAGGTCTCGAAATTTCTTTTCTGGGATGCATCGATCAACTGTGCGGTCTCATCGATATATGAAAGCAACGAACCGGATAAATCGTCTGCAATAAGCTTCTGCCATCGTCTGCATACTGCATCCCTGAACCAATCATCGCGCCATAATTGATGTATCCATTCTTTAGGATCCCAGGCTGCATCTCTCATAAATTTACGAGTCGCATCCCCCAACCGTTTGTCATTGTTGAAAGCAATATCATAATCCCATAACGGCCCGTAATATAACTTGTCATCGGAACGTTTTTTATAAAAATACGTACTCCAGAAAGAATCGGGATTGCCTGTAAGCTCGCAAGCGATATACCAGTTAACAAGAGAGACCGTATCTACCATGGCACGATATCCTTTTTCCGGATCGGCAAAATCGGCGGAGAAAAGCCGTTTCTCATAATCGGCAAAATATTTTTTGATATAAGCAAGCTGAGTACTGTTGATGACATCCGAGTCCGGAGACTTTACCACCAGCTTCATACCATGTTCTGTGAGAAACCATACCGGTTCGTCGGTCGGATCACCGGCCTGTTCAATCAGATACCCTCCTGTAATATCAGGTTCGGTTATCTCCGTACCTTCCTGTTCCACAACATTTACACGGTTCTTATCTACCTGTATCTGGTCGGTAAGCATATAATTACCCAGATAAGTCCCATTGAGCACGACATCGACAAAACGTACCGAAGGAGTAAATTCAAATCCCAAAATCGTACTTATTTTAAAAGCTAAAGCATTCCTTATAAGCGTTTTATCTGCATAATTGGCCAAAAGAACCCAACTTTTAGCTTTAGCCGGCAAATTCAAGACATTAGCCTTTTTATCGAATTTTATCCTATAAGCCTTTTTATCCATCCTGAATGTCGAATTTCCACGTAATCTGATTCCGGCAATGGCCGAAAGCTCTTCGGTAGGATCGGAACTTTTAATTACGACATTTCCGGAAACATAATTTTCCTTATCAACCACAGGCGCCCCGTTCTCGGTCGTAATGTATAAAGTGGGCAGATTGGTAAGTTGCTCTTGAGCAAAAGACTGAGTTACATAAAGCGATAAAGCAAATATTATACTCAATAAATACTTACCTGATTTACCTCTAATTATAGTCATGATATATAAATTTTATTTACTTCAGCAGAGAAGTAATCTGGTTAATAATACGTTATTATTTTTTTTCTGACGAAATTTCCCAAATATCCGTCCTGAAGGGACAAGCCGGAAGCCCCTCTTTATTATATAAATTACCATCCGGATTGTTGCCCCAATCATAACGGACCGCTACAGGATTTTCTACCCGGTCACTATAAACGATGACTTTATCTCCGGAAATATACGCCTTAGCCCAAACAAAATTTTTATCGTTTCCGGCAATGGAAAATCCACTCAGATAACCGTATTTATTACGTATATCCAGTCCTGAACCTATGTGATCGAAGGTAATAGTTATTTTGTTCCCTGTTACTTCGAACGACTTAAACACCGGCCCCGAAACTATCAGATCTTCTCTTCCGTAATCGTTCTTCAATGCATGAAGCGCCAACCGTACTCCCACATCTTGTTTATTTCGGGGATGGATATCTCCGGCATCCCCAATATCTATAATGACGGCTTGTCCTGTTCGGGGTAAAGAGAGCGTCATTGTTTGTGCTTCTCGCAATTCGGCCCAGGAACTCTCCCGGGGCTGCTCGTCCGACGCCATATAATTAGCTAATTGTACCCAATAGAACGGGAATTCATATCCCCATTTATTTCTCCAATCGTTGATGAGAGTCGGGAATAAGGTCCTGTAACTATAAGCATCCTCTGCATTATTCTCTCCTTGATACCATATTACCCCTTTCATTGCCAGCCTCACAATAGGATGAATCATGGCATTATACAACAATGAAGGATAAAAATTGGGAGATGTCGCCGTATAATTATATTTTTTGTTCGACTCGGCCAGCTTATATTTCCAAATACCGGATAAAAAATACTTCTTTTGGTCCACTTCCAGATAAACTTCTTCCGGAGTTCCGTACACGCCTCCTCCGGCGGCCGTATCAACAATACGTACACTTATACGGTTAACTCCCGGTTTTAACACGCCAGGAGAGACATTATACAATCTGGGAATATTGTATCCTTCCGTAGCCCCTACTTTTACACCGTTAATCCATGTGTCGTCATTATCATCTATTTTTCCAAGACTTATTAACGCTGGTTCGCCCGTTACAGATTCCGGCAATAAAAGATCGTACTGGATCCAAACCACTCCGTCTATATTCTCCAAATCAGGAACAGTCCATATCTGCGGAACCGGTAAATCCCCCCACCCGGAAATATCGGTAGACGGATTCTGCCAGCCTTTCTGTAATCCCAAATCATTTTTAAGGGCTGCATCATACAGAAGTTTATTCTTTATATTTTCAGCCAGAAATTTTTCAGGGTCAGATTGCCTGACCGCATTATATCTTGCCATAAATTTATCTGGCAGAGCATTAAAAACATCCGGACTAATCCAGGTTTCTATGTCGGTCCCTCCCCAAGATGAATTTATAATCCCAATAGGAATACCCGTTTCCTGATATAATTTACGCGCAAAGAAATAAGCAACAGCCGAAAAATCTCCAACAGTAGACGGAGTGCAAATATCCCAGTGACCTTTAAAATCAGGCTCCGGCATAAAAGACATTTCATGGACTACATTGAAAGACCGTATTTGAGAATAATCTGCCGTACACATTTCTTTTTTTGCGTTCATCGAGTTCGATACGATCCATTCCATATTCGATTGTCCGCTACATAACCACACATCTCCAATAAGAATATTTTCTTTCACCAGAACATTTTTTTTACCACGAACTTCCAAGGTATACGGTCCCCCATAAGTCATAGGATTAAGAATAACCTTCCAGTTTCCGGCCCGATCGGCTATGGCCGTTAATCTCTGGCCGTTGAAAACAATTTCAATCTTTTCGTTCTTATCTGCCCATCCCCATAACGAAACCGGTTGGTCACGCTGTAATATCATATTATCCGAGAAAATCGCCGGCAACCTGACTTCCGCAAACAAAAACGATATTCCCCAAAAAGCAAATAAAAGAATCAATAAAGCACTTTTTTTCATGGCATTATGCAATAATAAGTATTTAAAACAAGCAATCGAACGGGATAAATTCTCCTCTATTTTTTAATAATAGTCTTGCTTACCTGTAAATTGCCAACATTAATTTTAGCAAAATAAAGACCTCTATCCATACCGGACATGTTCACAGGAATTTTGACATCTCCTTCCTGACGGGAGCCATGTGTAAATACTTGTTGTCCCAAACTATTATACAATGTCACCGATATGTTTTCCATAGCGGGAACATTGAATGAAATCGCCGATTCAGTATCCACCGGGTTAGGAGAAACAGTCACGTCAAAAGCCGAGTTTTTTGCCGATTCAACACCGTCTGACTGATTACTGCTATATACACGAACATAATCGACATACATATCTATAACTCCGTCATAACGTGATAAATCAACAGGCCACCCTCCACCGGTTGAAAGATTTATCATAAAATAAAACGGTTTTGTTTTGGATATAGGCAATACTTCATGTCTTGCTACTTCAATATTGTCACAATAATAAATTATATCCGTTTCCGTAATCTTACAGCCGTAGATATGCAACTGATCATACCAGGGTGCCAAAATATTATAATTATACATATCTATAAGACCTTTAGTCTGGTAGAACTGGTCACAAATTTGTACCGGCTTTCCGGTTTGATTCCAGGCATGAGAAGTCACACGATACAATTGTTTGCTGTTGGGCGAACCGGGACCTTCTCCGCCATATGCCTCGATAACATCCAATTCGTCGCAAGGTTCCGTTTTAATGCTGATTCTATCTTTAACACTTAACAACCAGAATGAAGGCCATGAACCCGGAGCATTCGGCCCAATAAAACGACATTCGAAATAACAAGGAGCTTTAGCCATAATTCCGCGATTGTTGCTAAAGAGGGAGGATATTAACCCTGCACTGTTTTTATTGGCATCGGCACGGATACGTAAATAAGAATCTACCTGGCTGAAAGGATTATTCTTGTGATCAAAACTTGTAAATGGTATAGAACTGAAATCCTCCTGTCCGTAAGGAGGTTTATGGTCATAATAAGTATGTTTTGAAGGATCAACGCCAATGGATAATTCTGTATCAAAATCGTCGGCAAATACTAATTTCATACCTGCTGCTGCAGGAGGATCCGCAGGCAGTCCTTCATTCCAAGAGACTCCTCCCTTATTATATAACTGTAAATAACAATTATCCCTGTATGATTCACTATTCGTACCGGAAATTCTTATATTAAGCGGGCCATGAGGATACTCGTCCGCCGGAAATACAATGGTTCCCGCACCTTCGCTGTCCAGGGCCACCGTACCCACAAGTTCATATGTGCCGTAACCGGTTCCCTGTTTCCAGCAATGAACTTTTACTTCCGAATACGTAGGGGCGGAAATATCTATAGTGGTATTCCCCTGAATATCGGAACAATAAGCTGGAGACTTTACTCCTATGAGACTGGCTGCATAAATGCTTCCTGTCATCAACAATAAAATTAGAAATAAAATAGTTTTTTTCATGATCGGCAATTATTTAATTGTTATAATTTATTTTTCCCCGGTTTTATATCTTTCGTAATTTCACCTCCAGCCCATTTTAATATGATTTTCAGAGGAACATTCGTCTGAACGGAAAGTGAAGGTTTATCGGTTTCTTTATTTCTTTTTTTACATAGAATATCAAGCAGCCCCCCTTGTCCGAAAGGATATTTTTTAACTCCGTATTCATCGGTCAGACGTACGTCAATCAAAAGGGTGTTATCAGGCACATCGGGTCTGATCCCGAATATATATTCAAATAAATCGGAAGTAGGAACCAACGCCGTCCAACCTAAAAACTCGCTCAGGCTCCTGCCGCCAACTGCTTCCGGAGCATAATTCTCCCACAGCTTTCCAGTCTCATTAAATACTTCTACAACATTCAGCACATGATTCATAGCTATTTCATGAGCCAAAGCATTTTCTCCGAATTTTGTAAGACCTTTCAGTACCATATAATTGGTAGAAGCCCATATAGCACCTCTCCAGTATCCTCCATCGGCATCATAACCCGGTGCGTCTGCCGACAAGGTAGGAACACGATGAACTCTTTTAAATTTTTTCGGATCGTTCAGATGTCCTATGAACCGTTCTTTCCCGTCTGCCGGAACAACATCGGCCAATAAACTCCAATATGCTGCTATACTTTGTACATAATTTAAAGAACCGTCCCTGTACCGGTCATAAAAGAATGCGGTTTTGTCATCCCACATATTTTTCTGTACATACTGTGTCAACATTTTCACTTCATCTTCAATGTCTTTAACATCATTTTCGCGACCCAATATACCAGCCATCCGGATCAGTATCTTACCACAAAATATTTGTTGCATATTGATATCTATCCAGGACATAAATCCGGTACTGAAACGCGGATCATACTGTTCTCCTTCCGGAAGCCGGGGCTGATTATCCATTCCACACCCCCAACCGCTTGAAAAATAAGAACCGTCAGGCCATGACCTGTAAGTCCTGTACCACTGGTAATAGGCAAGCAGGGGAGAGAAAACAGCTTTCAACCGTTCCTTATCTCCGAATGACTGATAATATTCCCATTCTGCCCAAGGCATTATATTAGGACCGGTACTGGAGACATCAAATTTTGCAAAACAGTCTGTTCCGTCATCCATGGATATTTCACGGCATATAAAACCATCCTTGTGTTGTTTACAATAAAAATTATCCAATGACCTGATATATTTGAATGCATTGTTCGCATACCGGCCATACATCGTCATGAAACAACCATCCCACATAAAAATATTTTTATTTACAAACGGTGGGAAAATATAAGGCGATACGAATCCGTTTTCTTTAGTAACCTGACGCATATTTGAAAAAGATTTCTTCCAGGTTTCCCAATAACAATTGATCACATCCGGTCTTGCCGGCCACGACGGTTCGGGAAGCAGAGGTTTAGCTTCTTCAAAAGCCGGAGGTTCCGCAAAATCTGCATCTATTTTTAAAAACTGGTTTTCTTCCACATATTTATTGGGAATGCTAGTATCAAAATAATGCTGACTATATGCCGTAGTACATCCGGCACAAATAAATAAAGCCAACATATTTATTAACGGTCTTTTCATCTCTCGTATATATTTATTTCTCTCAATTATAAATTTATCGTATTAAACACAAACAGAACAATCAGTCGGTAACGGTCGTATGCCATTCATCTACCCACATCATCGGCTCGATATTTCCATCGGCATCAAAAACCAATGGCCGTCCCCAGTACTGCTGATCATGCCCCTTGACATTATCGGAAGCCGACCCCCATAAATCACCCATCCAGATATATTCTATACCTTTAGTCGTTTCTAACGGCATTACGAAAGTTTGCTGGGCCGGGATCATTGGTGTAGAATGCGCCGGATCAATATTATTGATATAAGCAAATACCTTATCTTCCGGTTTTATAATTTTATTATCCGGACCGTACATGTTAATCTCATTAATGAATATCTCATTATAAGGGTAATTAGCGGATGCCTTGAGCATAAAAGACTTCAAGCCGGCAGCTTTAAATTTAAGCGTTATGATATTATACATAGAAGTACGTTCAACAGATGTTTCCGTCACTATCTCGTGCCATTCCCCATTTTGTCTGGTCAACAATTCAAATTGCGGTACCGCGATATCATCATGACGTTTAAGAGATAAAGTATCACCGCAATATGTGCCGGAACGGTTGCCGGTGAACTGATATATCTGCAAATGTTCTATCTGACACTCATTATAAAAATCGATCTGCACCGGACTAAATGAATTATCCGGTCGCCGGCCTATCATCGAATACATATTAGGAGCAATCATACCGTCGGTAAGCGCCGGAGCGGGAACACCCGGAAACCGGTTTATATTGCCTTTAAACTGAAAACCCGACATAGGTTTATCGGATATGTGTACCCTGACTCCCGAACCTTCGTTACAAAAACAGCAAGTCTGGTCGATCAGAAAATAATATTTGCCGTCTCTTTTAAACATGGCACTAGCTTCGCAGCCTTCGGTCAAATAGCCGCTGTTTTCTAAAGTCGATTTGAGATAATTATCACTTAGTTTTTCTATTGAACCTTTATGTCCTTCTATCGTATTATATAAAATATAAGCAGTATCATCATCATCTACGAAAAGAGCCAGATCTCCGACACCATATTTAGAATTCAATACTTTTACATCTGTATTAACGATTTTAAAAGGCCCCTCCGGCTTATCGGAGACTGCCACTCCGAATTTGCCGTCCCATAATACCGGATACCAGTTATACCACAAAACATATTTTTTTGTCTTTTTATTGTAAATAACATGAGGCCTGTAATAATAGCCTGACGGAGGATTTTCAAGTAACCGCCCTTCTCTTCTCCAATTCATCATATCGCTGGAACTGTAACACTGGTAATAACTATTCCGTGAAAAACCGGACGTATTTCCATAAGCGGTTCCATACCAGTAAAAACGGTTTCCGTACTTAACTATACGTCCGTCATGCGCATCAACAATGTTGCCGTCGGTGTCCACTCTGGACTTCAGATTATTGATAACGATCTCTTTCTGAGCAAGTAGCAGTCCGGAAAAGAAAAAAGAAAAAATAAGAATCAATATTTGTTTCATGTTCGTTGTTATATTACTATTTCAATTCAATCAAAAACTCGTTTCTGGCATTACCGGATCATAAAGGTTCTATCCGGAACGAATAGCTTAAAGGAACATTGGCCGGAATCATATATTGGGTTAACGGCAGCGGACCGCAGCTTGCATTACCCAACCCTTGCTGTACACAATCTATATTCACATAAATCTCCGGTTTCCGCACCTTATCTAAATCAAAATCGTGAAGCGCATTCCAAATATCCTCATCAGAGAAGTGCAAAGCACTGAAACTCATATGATCTTTCGAGGTTATTTTAATTCCTTTATTATCACTGCCAGAGATCGTAAACCAACGTATATCTTCCCGGTTTCCCATACTTTGAGACCGGACATAATGTTCTTTTTCCATCCCGGTTACAGTCGTTTCATATATACCGAATAACGAAGCCTGCTTCCGGTCACTATAATTTTCTTCGGGCCCCCGTCCGTACCATTTTATAAATTCCGATCCTTCAGGCATAACTATCTGCAAACCTAAACGACGGATTATTCCGCCACCGGACGGTTTTATAAACTGTGCACTGACGTCAATTACTCCATTAGAATAAATATCGTATTTAACGAAATAAGGAATAACAACCTCACCGTCTTTGGTTTTCACCGTTACTTTAAAATCGGTAAATAAGGTTACGAATTTTTCACTGGTATCTACTTTGTAGGTGAACATAGGCCGATCATAAACAGTCTCATAATACGATTGATCCGAGAACTTATCGTTATTTACACTACGATACCAATTCAACACAAATCCTTGGCCACCATAAATCATTTCTTTTTTCCCATACCGAAGTGATGATAAAATACCTGTTTCCGAATCGAAAACAATCCTGGAATCGTCTCCGTTTATTATCAAATCTTTTCCATCACGGGTTACACTTATTTTATTTAAATCTGCTGTCTGGACAGCAGGAATTTCCGGACGGGAATTTAACGGAAATTGTTCCGATGCGACAATATGTCCCGCATCGGCCCAAGTTGCATCATCTTTCAATGAAAACCAAACATTCAGGAAATACTCGCTCCCTGCTTCAATTCGTGTTTTATACGGAACGGTCAAAGTTGTCTTGCCGTTAGCCTCAAGAAATAATGAAGCAACCGTTCCCGATTCTACGGTTATTCCGTTCCGCATCACCGTCCAGCCAATATCGAATTTTTCCAGATTGGTGAAATCATACTTATTCTCTATTTCTATTTTACCTGCATTCAACGCCAAGCCTCTGAACTTTATATACTGATATACTTTTTTTACTTCCAGTAACTTTGCGGTAATCCTCCTGTCGGGAGTAGTGAGACCATTGCAGCAAAAATCCAAATCGTTCGGCTTATCTCCAAAATCTCCTCCGAAATAATAATGATCGGCAGGTTCACCGTATTTATTAATTCCCTGATCTGCCCAATCCCATATACAACCGCCGATCATTCGTTGAGACTTATTTTCAATATAATCCATATACTCTGCCAGATTTCCGGGTGCATTACCCATAGAATGCGCATATTCACACAAGAAATAAGGTTTTTCCGATTCTTGCTGATCGAAAGCGGTCATACGCAGAATATCCGGATACATATGCGAATCCATATCGGCATAATCACTATTCCCTTCATAATGTACCGGACGTGTAGCATCCAGCTCTTTTACTTTTTTATACATCGCATGGAAATTTTCACCTCCGCCCGTTTCATTACCCAGTGACCAGAAAATCACCGACGGATGGTTTATATCCCTTTGTATCATACGGGTAACACGGTCGACAAATGCCGGCTGCCAGTCTTTATCCTCACTTAAACGATGATTTCCGTGAGCTTCCAGATCGGCTTCATCCATAGTATAAAGACCATAATAATCGTACATAGCATACATTTTCGAACTGTTGGGATAATGACTGGTACGTATGGTATTTATATTATGCTGTTTCATCATAATTATATCTTTTTCCATGCTCTCTACCGGAACCGCCTTCCCGTAACGGGGATGAATATCATGACGATTCACTCCCTTGAAAATAACAAGTTCGTTATTTACATATACTTTCTTATTCTTGATCTCGATCTTCCTGAAACCAAATTTAGAGGACATAGCCTCGGTCTCTTTTCCTTCTGCATTTTTCATGCTTACAATAACACTATACAATGCCGGATTTTCGGCCGACCAAAGTACAGGATTCTTGATTCCGGTTTCCATCAGGATTGTCTTTTCTTCTTTTGACCGGAGTTTATTAATATTTCCGGAAAGGACAGCAACCGTTTTTCCCGAGGGGTCTAAAAGGGAAACTTCCACCATACTGCCATCTACAGGCCGATCTCCATAATTTCTTACCGAAGCATTTACTTTGAAAACCGACATGCTGTAATCATTATCATTAAATTCCGAATTCAAACGGAAATCACGGATATGTACTTTCGGCGAAGCGTACATATACACATCCCGGTGAATTCCACTTAAGCGAAACATATCCTGGTCTTCGATATAACTGCCGTCCGTCCATCGGTATACTTCTACAGCAACCGTATTTTCTCCCGGTCTTATATATTTTGAAATATTGAATTCGGCATCATTATTCGATCCCTGGCTATATCCGACCTTACGACCGTTTACCCAGACATACATCCCGCTATAAACTCCGTCAAAATGAAGAAATACCTCTTTATCTTTCCAGTTGTCAGGAATATTGAAATTCCTTCGGTAAGAGCCTACCGGATTTACTTCGGTTTCATTCGTATATCCTTTTTGGGGAAGGATCAGCGACGTCTGATTTTTAAAAGGATAAGTAATATTCGTATAGATAGGCGTTCCATATCCGAACATCTCCCAACTGGACGGAACGGGTATCTCTTTCCATGAAGACACGTCATATTCCGTCTTGTAAAAATCAACAGGCCTTTCGGACGGTTGTTTTACCCAATGAAATTTCCACAGACCGTTTAAAGACTGATAAAATGATGATGAAGGCGTTTCCCAGGGCCTCTCATAATATTTATCCGATTTCAGGCTGTTTGTCGAAGGAAAAGGAATATAAGAACAATGTCCCGGTTCTTTATTAACCGCAAATATCTGTTCGTTTTCCCATTCCGCTTTTCCGTGTAAATTATCGGGAGGGAGTTTAGCAGAAGTTGCTTTAAGCTTCCACGAATTTGAAGCACCGGGTAATATGTATATATCTGTTCCGGCTGTTTCTTTTGTTTTGAAAGAGATCCTCTTATCCGAATTACCGGATTGAATAATATAACGGTCATTACCGGATTTTATAAATTTCCAGAGCTGATTTACATTTCCCCTGCTATAATCCCAGATACCTAAAGGTTTTTTACCTCCTTCGGAACTGGCTATGTCAAGGCTTTTTAATGTAAACGGATTATATACTATATAATAATCTTTATAAGGTACAAGCCTCCAAAGTTGTCCATTATTGTTCTTCTCTTCTTTACACAGATAAATAGTAGTCGAATTGCTCCGGCTTTCTTTATTGTCAAGGACTAGCCCGGAAGGACTTACTATTTTATACAAAATATGCTCGTTTATTTCCTGCGAATACAATTTTATATGCATCACAAAGACAAGCAATGTCGATATAAAGATATATATGATATTTTTTCTTCCGTTCATAGATAGTATATTATGGTAGTAGTAATAATCCTGGTATAAATTAACTCCGATCAGCGTATTCTCAAAAAGCTTACGCCGTGAGAGGGCAAATTCAGCCGCATAGAACTCGTTATATTAGGAATATCTGTCTGGCGCCATACATCCCTGACTTCGTTCACAACAGGGTAACCTAACGAAGAAAATAACAAATCGTATACTTCATCTACGTTCCCTAAATTAAATATTCCTACGGCTTTGCTGCCATCTTCCAATTCTTTTACCCATATCTGAATATTTTTATCTTTAATCAGCCGTTGCGCCTGTTTCCCAAGCGGATCCTGATTAACATCCAGCACTTCGGTATTTGTCAATAAACTAAGTGTAAACGGTTCCAGCTGACTTAAATCACAACCTATTAATAGCGGAGAAGCCAGCAGACTCCACAGTGTGATGTGTGTATATTGTTCATCGGGAGTAAGTCGGGAATTCCGTAATTCTTCACCCCAGCCTACTTTACCCACAATAAGCATATCGGGATCGTTCCAATGACCGGGGCCAGCATAAGAATAATAAGGATATTGATTGAATCCTATATCACTCATAGATTCCCAGGTATCGGTAATATCCCAGGTTGTTCTCCAACTGTTTCCTATGGCAGCACCCCAGCGCCATACATCGTCAAAACCATATTGGCACAGGCTATAAACGATGTCACGATCGAGTTCTCTCAAATGTTTTTGCATTAATAAATAAGGTTTCATATATGCAGAGGTAGAGGTATCTTTTTCACGATCGAAAACTTCGCTGTAATAGCACCAGTCATATTTCAGATAATCGACACCCCATTTGGCAAATATTTCGACATCTTGTTTCTCATGTTGATAAGAACCCAGATAACCGGCACAATCCCTGGGACCGGGAGAAGTATATATACCAAATTTCAAGCCCAGTGCATGAATACTGTCTCCTAATGCTTTCATATCCGGGAATTTTTTATTCGGTAGCATATTTCCCTTACTGTCTCGTGTATCCTGCCAGCCACCATCCAGATTTATATACGACCAACCGTAATGCATCAATCCCTTTTCTTTAAAAATATGGGCACTTTGCAACATTTTCTCCTGGTCTACTTTTAGCCCCCAACAGTTCCAACTGTTCCAGCCCATAGGAGGAGTAAGGGCTATTTTATCTCCTATCCTGATAAGTAACTCGCCTCGGGCTGCCCCTTTTTCGTTCTTTGCGGTCAAAATAACTTTATAATCTCCTTCCTTCTCGGGTTTCCCTGTGATAATACCAGTTTTACGGTCCAATTTCAATCCTTTGGGCAATCCCTGAGCCTCAAACGTCATCGGATAAATTCCGGAAGCGGCGATCGTAAATAAGAACGGATGTCCCGGACGGGCTCCATATACTTTGGGACCGTTTATCTTTGGAAAATCGGAAACAGGAGGAGTCAAAATATAATAAGAAATAATTTCCTTATTTTTGAATTTGCTTGTTTTATCGTCAATGTACGTAACATTAATTTTAATTCTTGTATTACCAGGAAATGCGATTTTCTTATCTAAGACTTTCAAGGGTGCTATTTCGATTTTTTCTGTTATCGTCTGAAGCATCTTGCCTTCTTGGGTATCTTCAACCGTAATCTGTAATTTTCCTGACTGCGTTTGGGGTAATTTATTGCGGAGATAAATATGATATTCACTCTCATTATAATCATTCAATGCCGTATAATCTATATCAAGTCCGTCTATCAGGTCATAAATCTGTAACGTAGGGATATCTGCATAAATCCCTCCCGAGCTTTCGCCGTCATATACCCTTATCGCCAGCACATTTTCTTCATCCCAAAGAACCGCCGGATCATCTAAATTCACAATATAATTCCTTGGTATTTCCCAACGGGAAACGAATCCTTCGGGATCGGAAGGAAATGTACCTGTTTTTCCTATTAACTTTCCATTGAGATAAACCTCGTCGGCATCATCTATTTTAGCTACATAAAAATTCAGTTTTTCTTTCAGATATGATTTATCCAGCATCGTTTTAGGCAGAAAGAAATGTATGCGATACCAAGCATATCCGTCGTAATTCATATATCCCTGTCTTTCCCAAGGAATAGAAGTTTTCACCTGTTTCCAGTCATTATCATCAAAAGTTCTTTCTTTCCAGGAAATATTATCTCCGGTTTTAAATCTTGCTTCAGGAAAAGATAAATGCAGCTGTGCGCTTAGATGCGTCATAATAAAAAGGCAGCTCACAAATAACAATACTTTATTTTTCATATAAATTATGTTTTTCATTGGTTTTATTTACTGGAATAAACATCATCTTTCTCAATGAGATAATAGTCGATTCATTTCTCTATTTCAATGATATAGGGATGATTTGTCATATTTAAATTAATTGCGGATATACCGCTTACTACCTTAACCGGTTTTGTTCCTACTACTGGATTATAGATTGTCGCTTTCTTTAATACTTCTCCAAAATTCACCCGGATATTATCTGCACCTTCTTTAAAACGCTCGCCCCAGATGACAAGAGAAAAATTACCGTTACTTTTCTGAAGCAACAAATCATGTACGGTTTCGGGCTGATCGGCAATGCCATAAGACAAACTACCCGGAGAATCAATAGATTTATTATCGGCCAGAATGGTAGTAAAGTTATGCAAATAGTCAGCGGCTAATCTGGGAGTATAATCCGGTCCGTAAAATCCATAAGTCAATTCAGGATTTTCATCGGTTCTGTCCCTTAAAATATACATAGCCGTATGGCTCCATCCCCGTTTGTACTGAGCCAGATATGTGGACATATATAATAATGCCTGCATCTCTTCGGTAACTTCACCATTTATCGTAGATCCTGTCTCGGTGGTTACCCGGGGTAAAGACCGTAGCTCATCTTCGGTATAACCGGTAAAATTCTTTATCCAGGTTTTTCCGAAATTACCATATAAACCATCGACCTTACAAGCACTTGTAGGATCAGATGCTACCCATGTCTGGTTATTTTGTACCGGAGGAAAACCCGGATGAACAAAATAATTATGACAACAGGCTACATCGGCATATTGGGTTCCATCGGGCATTAACGTATTCGCCCCGGCCGGAATAGTAAGATACTGTAAACCGCAATTATCGGTTTGAGCTCCGGTCTCCGTTGTACTCCAGACAGGATAATCTTTTAATATCTCATCTTTTTTCACAGCTGTATATAAATCTCTATGTAATTCGGCTACCGGCAGCCAAGAAGCATTAGCTCCTCCTTTTTTACCTTTATATTTCACATCCCAGTTATTCGGTTCATTGCAACCTTCAATGGCGAGCAAGGCCTGTGACTGTGCCACTTTTTTTACATTAGAAATAAAAGCCGGAAGATTAAAGTTTTTCTTTGTATTGAGACTACCCAAGCAACAAGCGACCTTTACTCCGCTTTTTTTATAAAACTCGGCTATGGAAGCTGGTTTATCTGCATTATCAAGACGTATCCAACGTATCCCCGTGTACTTACAACATTCCACGGTTTTGTCAATATTCTCACCCCGGCCATAAATAGCACTATTGGCTCCGATACTATTGAGAAAATCATTCGCCGGCACAGCAACCTCTTCTTTTACTGCTATAGACCGAGGATTACTACTGTAAACACGCACATAATCTACATACATATCTGCAACATTATTATATCGAGACAAGTCTACCGGCCAGCCGCCGCCAGTCGCCAGATTGATCATGAAGTACAAAGGTTTGGTTTTAGATATAGGTAATGTTTCGTGGCGGGCAACTTCAATATTATCACAATAATAGATAGTTTCGGTCTCTGTTATTTTACAACCGTAAATATGGGGAGATTCATACCATGTCGATGGAATTCCGTATTTGTTCATATCGGTCGGAAAGTAGCTGGCATGAAAAGCGTCACAAATCTGCTGAGGCGCTCCGGGCTGATTCCAGGCATGTGCAGCAATACTGTACAAGGGACCCGAATTAGGAGAATCTTTACCTTCACCTCCATAAGCTTCTATAATATCCAGTTCATCATTCGGTTCACGATAATTATTTATATCGTCTTTCACACTCATTAACCAAAAAGCAGGCCAGGTGCCCGGAGCATTCGGACCTATAAAACGACACTCGAAATAACACGGCATCATCGTAGAAAATCCGGTCTTATCGCTAAAGATAGAAGATATCAGCCCTGTACTGTTCTTGTTCGCGTCGATCCGTATCCTCAAATACGAGTCTATCTGGCTAAACGGATTCTTGGAAGAATTAAAATCCACAAAAGGGATAGAACTGAAATCTTCTTCCCCGCGTGGCGGTTTATGATCATAATACGTAGCATTTGAACCGTCGCCTCCTATAGAGAGAGCGGAATCAAAATCATCGGCATAGACCAATGTCATACCTTGTGCCGGAGACGGAGTTGCAGGTAATCCCTCTTTCCAGGATACACCGCTTTTATTATAAAGCTGAAGATAGCAATTATCGGTATTAGAAGCACTGCTACCCGATATTCTTAAGGTAATTGGACCATGCGGATATTCATTGGCAGGGAATACAAAAGAACCAGTTCCTTTATCGTCCAATTTTACGGTTCCAACAACCGAATTTGTTCCCAAACCGGTTCCTTGTTTCCAACAGTGGACCATAATCTGTTCGAAATTAGGGGCGAGAATATCTATTTTGGTATTCCCTTGTATCTCTGAACAGTATCGAGGAGATACTACTTTAATTATATCCGCAGAATAAGCATTACAAAAGAAACAAAATAAAATAATGCTGAATAATAATGTTTTTTTCATGGTCTTATATATATTTGAATTCTTTTTTAAGACTGAATAAAATAAATTCTTGAAAACACAGTTTAATTAAACCAGTCCATTTAATAAGCATATTTACAATCCGTATATTTAATGTATATATTTTAAAACTTAATCGTAACACCTTACAAATTATACAGCTTAAAATATATTTAACGCGGGGTTCGTAACAGATATAAAGGTTAAAGAAAATAGTTAACCGGGAAACCCACTCCTTTATTAGCACATTTATGAAACAAAGATAAATTAAGAATTACATTATTACTTATTGATGAATTGCATTAAATTATGGTATATTTGCACAATGTTGTTTTTCATGAACAATATAATAACAATTACGAATTAATAAAATACATCCGAACAAAGACATAATAAATTAATTCATTATATATCAAATATTTAAAGATAATAATTCAATCATATCTTATTCAAAAGAACAGATCAATTGAATCAACTTCAGTCAGGAGGAGTATACTAAAGTTTACGAAATAGCGGGATACAAGCACTATTATATTTAATATTGAATTTTCTTGTAATCCGGTAATTATAAAAAACAATCGGGTTTATAAGTACCTTATCCAAATTTCAACTCAAATATAGAAATAAATAAATTAAAAAAAGAAAGGTAAAGTTGTAAAAATACAGTCGTTTCAGAATTTATTTTTAGCCTGAAATTCTTCATAAAAAAGATATGCTATCTAAACATACTTTCGGAAAAAGTATATATGTTATTAAATTTCAAGCCAATCTATCTATTTTCAATAAAATCTAATATGTACGAATCAGAATCTTATATTCCAATAAATTAAACTTTCGTCTCTTTTTTCAAAATAAGAACAGCATATTCAAAAAAAAATTATAATTTCACCCCGCTGAATCAATTGAATTTATGAATCAGGTGTTGATACCGGAAAAATTATATATTTAAAATTTCCCTTCTAAATAAATGTAACGAGTAATACTTTCAGGGAATAAATAATTTTATTAAACAGGTGTACCATGGAATCTTATGAAAGTTTTTCCAGAACAGAATTATTAGAAATAATTGACCATCTCAAAAAGGAAAATGAACAACTCGCTTCCCACGTAAGAGGGCATAATGCACGAGATCATAAATCCGAAGTCATAGTAAAATATGCCGGTAAAATATTCGATTCACTCCCCGTCATGCTTACGATATTGGATCATTCTGGTACTATTGTAGATTATATTCCTTCGGGGAAAAATAATTATACAGGATCAATCGGTAACCAACTGATAGGAACACATCTCTCTCACATACTTCCAGACGAAGCTTATAATAAAATTCTGGATAATCTGGAATCGGTCATCACGACCCATCTTCCTTCCACCACATATTATTCGTTACAAAACAATAACAGGTTACGACATTTCGAAAATTATATATTTCCACTTAACGACCAACATATTTTTTGTATTTTCCACGATATCACCGACTCTGAAAACGAATTAAAAACATTAAAATACGCGGTGAACAGAGCAATGGAAGAAATATATTCCTGCTCATTAGACGGTACGATAAAATTTGCAAATCAACACTTTATAGACAGACATCATTTATCCCAACCTCTTTCTCAATACAAGATATACGATTTGAACGATTCTTTGCAAGGTAGAGAGCAATGGGAAGAAAAAATAAGAATAATAAATTCCACAGAAAATAAAACCTTAAAATATACCACCCGATACGGACGAGAAAAGGAAAACAATATAGCACAAGAAATAGTGGCATCCATTATACAGGACCCCTCAAAAGAGAGTACGATATGGTTCTTTGCCAGAGATATATCGCTAAGGATGGAGCAGGAAAACAAAATCAAAGAACTTAATTACATCATGGATGCTATCCTGAATAATATCCCCGTATATCTCTTTGTAAAAGATCCCGGGAACGATTTCAAATATCTATATTGGAATAAAGCATTCGAAGAATATTCCCATATTCCGGCTACTCATGCCCTGGGAAGAACCGATTTCGAAATATTTCCCAACCGGCAGGATGCCGAAAAATTCAGAAAAGACGATCTGCTGTTATTAAAGACAAGAGAAAGACTGGAATTCCAGGAGGAATATGTCACTGCGACCGGAGAAACCCGTGTTGTAAGTACATCGAAAGCCCTTGTACCTACAGAAAATAAAATTCCCCTCGTTATAGGAGTGTCGTGGGATATTACGGAACTGAAAGAATCGGAAAAAGAACTTATATCCGCACGTATAAAAGCCGAACAGTCCGACCGGTTAAAATCGGCGTTTCTCGCCAATATGAGCCATGAGATAAGGACTCCCCTGAATGCTATTGTCGGTTTTTCAAAATTGATGGCAGAGACTACTGATGAAGAAGAAAAACAACAATATTGCGATATCATCGATAATAATTCCGAAATGCTCCTGCAACTTATCAACGATATCCTGGATATTTCCAAAATAGAAGCGGGAACTCTTACATTCATAAACAAGCCTTTCGACCTAAGCGCTTTATGTCAGGATATATTTGAAGTACACAAAAACCGTGTAAAAAAAGGAGTAGAGCTCATTTTCGAAAATAACCGTCCCGGACTTATATTACAAAGTGACCAAAACCGGATTGCACAAGTTATCACAAATCTTATTACCAATGCAATAAAATTCACCGACCAGGGAAATATCCGGTTCGGCTTCTACATAAAAAATGAACAAATCAATTTCTACGTAATAGATACGGGACATGGAGTCCCTAAAGAAAAAATCGATACAATATTCGACCGGTTTATCAAATTAAATAATTTTGCACAAGGTACAGGACTGGGGCTCTCTATCTGTAAAATGATATTAGAAAAAATAGGCGGAACCATCAGCCTCGAATCCGAAGAAGGCCGCGGTTCCACATTCCGTTTTACCATTCCATATAAAAACGAAATTAATAAAAAGGAAACAATAAAACCAATAAAGAGTATAGATACCATGGTAAAGACGCAATTACAAGGGAAAAAAATTCTGGTTGCGGAAGATATCGAAAGTAATTTTTTACTGCTAAAGGTTTGTCTGGAAAAAAATTATAATCTTGTCCGTGCCAAAGACGGGGTCGAAGCCATTGCAAAGTTCAAAGAATGTAATCCTGATTTAATTTTTATGGATATAAAAATGCCGGAGATGGACGGACTGGATGCCACAAAAATAATCCGGAATTTGTCTCCGGATATTCCTATTATTGCCTTAACCGCATTCGCATTCGAAGAAGACAAGCAGAAAGCCTTTAAAGCAGGCTGTAACGATTTTATTACTAAACCGGTTTCTTTCAAAAGGTTAAACGAAATATTAAACCAATATCTTCATACAGAATAAAGATATATTTTTTTTGAAATAATTTCGTAATATTTCCTCTATCATTCCGAGATAAAAACGGCCGTTCCTTTTTACAGGAACAGCCGTACCAATCATCAAAGTTATATTAAAAGTACATTTATCTGAGCAAAATATCCTGTATCTTCTTTTCTAACCCGGCTTTCGGCATAACTCCCGAAAGTAACCGGGGTTTACCCTGCACAGGAATAAAAAGCAAAGTGGGAACCGTCCTTATCTTAAATATGTCGGAAAGTTCTTCCTCCTTATCTACATCTACTTTATAAATATAAATTTTATCTTTATATTTTCCGGCCAATTCTTCCAGCACAGGTCCCAACGCTTTACAGGGTCCGCACCAGGTAGCATAAAAATCTACCAATGCGGGTTTGTTCCCCCGGTACTTCCATTCCGAATTTACCGTATCCGTATCTGCTATTTTTACGGAAAATTCTTTCCGGGTTAATTGTTCAACACTCATTCTTTACCTCCTTTTACTTGCCCAATTTACTTTCAACGGTCTCTTTATCGAGTTTGCGTGTACAAAAGAACCAATCATAACAATGCATTTCTCCCTCTTTTCCCTCCATCCTGTCTTTAGCAACACCACAGGAACCGGCCGTAGGGACGATCACTTCATCACCGGGACGCCAGTCGGCAGGAAGGGCTACCCCGAAATTATCGGCTGTCTGCAGGCCGATAAGCACCCGTTTTATTTCATCGAAATTACGGCCTAAAGCCAAGGGGTAATACATAATCGTGCGGATAGTTCCCTGGGGATCGATAAAGAATACCGCACGCACAGCCGATGTGGAACTTTCTCCGGGCTGGATCATTCCGTAAAGTTTGGCAACATTCATCGTTATATCTTCGATCAAAGGAAACTTAATCTCCACATTCTTCATTCCTTTATAATCTATTTTATCTTTGATTGTACGCAGCCAGGCAATATGACTGTACAGTCCGTCTACAGATAACCCCACCAGCTGACAATTCAAGTTCTCGAACTCTTCCGCCATTTTCCCGAACGTCATAAATTCTGAAGTACATACAGGAGTGAAATCTGCCGGGTGACTGAACAGTATGATCCATTTACCTGCATAATCCGAAGGGAAATTAATTTTACCTTGTGTAGTTACTGCTTCAAAAGATGGTGCTTTTTCGCCGATCCTCGGCATTACGTTTACTTGATTTTCCATAATGTTACATTTTTATTGTTTATTGATAAATATATTTACTCTCTTTGTCTTCCGTTTCTTTAGATACCCGATACGGTATTCACCGATTAAACTTCTCACAACATTTATCGTTCGGAGACGGTTCAAGAATTATTATAATCTTTATTTTTCAATCTTACCAGTCTTAATTTTTGTACAAAAATATATCCCCGTTTTATATAAATCAAATAGATATTTTTTATATTTGTATTGATAAAATAAATACTATATGACCATACAACAATTTGAATACATCGTGGCAGTAAACCGTTACCGCCATTTTGTAAAAGCCGCAGAAGAATGCCGAGTCACTCAACCGACTTTAAGCACCATGATACAAAAAATGGAGGATGAGCTCAACGTAAAAATATTCGACCGGAATAAACATCCGGTGGAACCTACCGAAATGGGAATGAGAATAATCCGGCAGGCCGAAACTGCTTTACATGAAATCCGCCGGATACAAGAAATGGTACATTCGGAAAAAGAACTTATTTCGGGTAACATACGTATAGGAATCATCCCCACCATAGCCCCCTATCTCATACCGCCTTTTATCTCTGCATTCCGGAAAGACTTCCCTGCTGTAACGCTGTCCATATCGGAAATGAAAACGAACAATATCATTTACAATTTACGGAGTTCTCTATTGGATATGGCTATTGTCTCTACCCCTATAGAGCAACCCGATTTCCTTGAAATTCCGTTATATTACGAACGTTTCGTCGCCTATTACTCTCCCGACGAGCCTCAAAAGGATATCCAGCTAAACGCGCAGAATATGCCCTTGGAGCATCTTTGGGTATTACAGGAAGGACATTGTTTCCGGAAACAGATATTCAACTTCTGTGACAAAGCCTCTACCCATAATATGACTTATGAGGCGGGCAGTATAGATACTTTAATAAAGATAGTGGACAACAACGGCGGGTATACCGTTATTCCCGAACTCCACCTGCCGCTTCTTTCACCGGAACAAAAGAAAAACATCCGGGAAATTTCTTCACCGCCTGCGGTAAGGGAAATTTCCATTATCATACGTAACGACTATATTAAAGAACGTATAATAAACGCCGTTGCCGACACGATCAAAAAGATCATTCCCGAACCGATGCTGAACGAACATTTGAAAAAATTCTCAATCAAATTATAATTATCCGTCCGCACGAATAACTATCGTTGGTAGTACATCACCAAGGAAGTTTTTTGCAGGAGATGCTCATTAATCTGGAACCCTACCTTTGCAGGATTACTGTTTTCACACAGGTCCAAATGTTCTGTACGTAAAGCATATAGGGTTATCATATATTCATGAATACCGTCCCCCACGGGAGGACAAGGTCCGCTATAACCATGAAGGCCGAAATCGTTCAGGCTCTGAACTGCACCTCCGGGCATCAATCCCGATAAAGGATCACCCGCATTGCCGGCAAGCTCCGTAACCGACGACGGAATATTAAAAACCACCCAATGCCACCATCCGCTACCCGTAGGTGCATCTTTATCGTAAAGAGTCAAAGCAAAACTCTTTGTTCCCTTCGGTGCATCCGACCAGATTAAATGAGGTGAAATATTTCCGCCACCACACTCTTCACTATTAAACACCTGGATTCTCCTTACCTGTCCCTTTACATCCGGACTTGTTAATGTAAAATTACTTTCTCCGTTCATTCCATATCTTATTTAATTTATAAGATTAAAACAAGCAGATTCATTTTAAGGTTTATCCAATACGTCAATACGAGTTTAAAGGATCTTTTAATCCCTTTTAAGGGGCATGCGCCGGGAAAGTCGCAAGCAGCTAACGACTCCTGCTATCACAGAGAAAAAAAGTGCTGCCAGTAAACAAACCCGTGTACTCTGCGCATGAGGTATATAACTGAACAATATCGCTACAAGGGAAGCACCTAATGTCTGACCAAGCAGGCGTGCCGTACCCAGCATACCGCTGGCTCCTCCGCTACGGGAAGGGGGTGCAGAAGAAATAATTGTACTGTTGTTCGGAGTCTGAAACAAACCGAACCCCACACCGCATACTGCCATGCGCCATATTATATCCATATTGGAAGGCGCTTCGGAAAGTGCATATAATAAATACAGGCCTGTTGCCAATATAAACATTCCTATTCCTCCCAAAAGTCCTGCGTGGATACGCTCTACCAGATAACCGGCGGCCGGAGCAGCAAAAAGTATCGCGACCGGCCACGGAGTAATAAGAAGCCCCGTCTCTATTTCATTTCTGCCAAGAGAATCCTGAAAGAAAAAAGGGAGAGATATCAAAGCAAGCATTTGAGCCGTAAACGAACAAACAGAGGTAACTACCGATAAAGAAAAGATAGGTATTTTCATAAGATCAACCGGCAGCAAAGGATTCTCTTTATGAAGCTGATCCCGGATATACCACGTAGCGACAACAACAAGCAACATCAATAAAATAGCCAGTAACCACGGACTTTCATGATGGGCAAATCCCTCTATCGAATAGATAAGCAAGCCGAAAGTCAAAGCATTGGCGACTGCCGCTTTCTTATCGAATCTACGGTCTCTGCGCATCTCCCGTTTCGGCAAGAACAATGCTCCCATAATAAGAGCCGCGGCACCCATCGGTAAATTCATGGCAAACAACCAGTGCCAATCGGCAATGGCAAGGACAGCTCCGGCGACAGTAGGCCCAGCTACAGCAGAAACGGCAACGACCATAGCATTAATGGCGAGCCCGCGTCCTAAATATTTTGCCGGATAAATAGTTCTTAACTGGGCGGCATTCACTCCCGTGATAGCAGCAGCACCCAATCCTTGAAGAGCCCGGGCTCCTACCAACATCCAAAATGAATCGGAAAGAGCACAAACGAGAGAAGTAATACAAAAAAGCCCTACCCCCGAAAGATATACCCTACGATAGCCATAAATATCTCCTAAGGAAGAAAAAGACAGTAAAGAAACAATCAACGCTAACAGGTAAGCGTTCATGATCCAGATCGTAAGGGATGGAGTCGTTCCGAAATCCTTTGAAAAAGTAGGAAGAACCACGTTGGCAATACTGGCATCAAGAACCGACATCATAAGAGTAATAGAAATTGCCAGAACCGCCCATATCCTTCGGGGCATAGGAAGGCCGTCAGCCTTTTTCTCACACGTCATTACCTCAACTGTCATCTGTATTTTTTATGGAACAAAAGTACTCAATCTGATAAAGCCGTGATTATCCTTTTTAACGAAATTACTATCTTTTATATTTAATAAATAACAAGTACAGAATTATGTATAGAATTTTAGATTTTCTTTTAATAGATATTACAGAGTATTTAATGACGGTTAACCTTGTTATTTCTTAACTAATTGCTATTTTTGTTCTTATTATTAAAATTATTTTCATATATGATTATAATATAGCTCACAAACTTTGGAATATATTCACCGAAGAAATACGGGCTTAAATAATTAAAATGTTCCCGGCAATACATTTTAAAGAACAGTAGCGAGATTGCCGGGAACATTTACAAAAGGCATAAAACGTTTTTATTTCCGTTAAGAAATAAGGCGTTTTTCATAGATTAGCCATTCAAGATTACTCATCTTTTTATACATTACAAATTTATACATTGATAATCAATTATTTGTGACGTATTGTATGTATTTTGCTATCTGTCGGTTTCTAATTACACTATATTATCCTCCTTAGGAATCTAAAAATGAAAAAACAAATCTTACGAATCAGATTTGTTTCGGAATTCGAAACAAACCAAATCGAATTTTCGTTTTATAGAAAACATCCAATAATAATGCTTAAACATGATAAATCAAATACTAAACTCTGAACTTATCAATGCCATTAAAGAAAAAACACAGGAAAAAACAAATTTAGCCAACACTTTGATGGATATTTTACACTTGGGAAAAGAAGCAACTTACCGAAGGTTGCGCGGTGAAGTCCCGTTCACTTTAAGTGAAGCCATCACTATCTCCCACGCCATGGGTATTTCGATTGACAAAATAGCAGGTTCATATATCAATACGAACGCATTTTTCAATTTGAACATGGTCAGTTCTGAAAATCCATCAGAAACTTATTATGCTATTATCAACAAACACGTCGAGATTTTCTCTTTGCTGATAAATGACCCGGCTTCGGAATTAGGAGCTTCATCCAATATTATTCCACAAACTCTCTATTTCCGATATTACGAACTTTCGAAATTCCATCTGTTTAAATGGATATACCAACACGAAAAAGTAAATTTCTGCAAACGCTACGAAGATTTCGAACTTTCTCCTAAATTATTACAATGCCAGAAAGATTTTGTAGAAATGTCCCAATTACTTCATAAATCTTATTATATATGGGACAGAGAAATATTCCGGCATCTGATTAACGATATAAAATATTTTTCCAGTATTCATCTCATATCGGAAGAAAGCGTCCGGGCTCTGAAGAAAGATTTTTTACAATTGTTGAACGAAGCGGAACACATTGCTACGACAGGACAATTCTCCACGGGAAAAGAAATACAGCTATATATCGCCAACACAAATTTTGAGGCGACTTACAGCTATGTAAAAAGTACCGACTTTCATTTAAGCATGATAAGAGTATTCTCTATAAATTCGATCACAAGTAAAGACGATATGATATTCGGCAAGCTGAAAGAATGGATACAATCTTTGAAAAAATATTCTATTCTTATTTCCCAAAGCGGAGAAATACAGCGTATCGAATTCTTCAAAGAACAAAGAAAACTGGTCGAGAACCTATAATTACAATAGTCTCTACAAACCAAATTAAAAAGAATTCGGCATAAACAGTATCGATAAGTTAATTGTTTTACAAAAACAAAATAAACGATTTAAATATAAAAACATGGAAGCTTACAAATTAACCGATAATAAAGATAAAAAACAATATGAATTTCATATAGAAGGTTTCACCCCGAAAATAGAATACATAAAAAACAATAACGGAGAAATATATCTTACCCATACCGAAGTTCCCGATCAACTAGGAGGTCGCGGTATAGGCAGCGAACTGGTAAAACAAGTGCTGGAAAACATCGAAAAGCAAGGATTGCGGCTGGTTCCACTCTGTCCTTTCGTAGCCGGTTATATACAAAAGCATCCCGAATGGAAGCGCATCGTTATGAGAGGGATTAAGATAGATTAAATCAAAATGAAAGATATTATTGAATATACAAACGAGGAAATAACGATTCTCTGGAAACCATCGTTATGCAAGCATACGGGTATATGTGTAAAAACATTGCCACAAGTCTATAATCCCCGCGAAAGACCGTGGATAAAAATGGATAATGCGACGACCGAACAGTTAATCGGACAAATCAAAAAATGTCCCTCAGGTGCATTAAGCTACAAATTACTGAAATAAAATTACCAGGGGCTCATCCCCTTTCCCAAAATATTCACGGTTATATCTCCCATTGTACGATGGAAAGATATAACCGTGAATGGATTTTCAGCCCAAAATAAATTTTAAACCTTTATTTAATATTGGGGTTCAGATCATGCCATTTATCAATCGGTGGAATTATACCCATCGCTATCACTTCATCCCTCAATTTACACAAATGGTTATAACTGTTTTCCAACTCTTTTTCTTCTTGCAATGTGCCTTCTACTTCCCGGTAATGTACTCCATCTTTCGTAATAGAGGTCTCCATGGCCATCATAATATGATTAAATTTTCCTGATGATACATACACTCCGGCAGGCCAGCGGAACGGTGTTCCTCCCATAGCTGCCGCAATCATTTCGATAGAAAGATAAGCAGGACTCTGAAAAGAAGAACGTCCTCGCAAATCGATAATATGTTTGCCTCCCTGGATAACCCGTTGTTTTAAGTCATTCCAGTCTTTTTCAGACAACTTATCACTACCGATCAATTTGTCCAGAGCTACTCCGTTCACATCCGTAGTAGAGGCAAATACGGCCATTTGTTCTCCATGCCCGCCATAAGTACGGCAATTCTTTATTTCAGAAGCCGGAACACGAAAATACTTTACCAGTTCATTCTGCAACCGGGTGCTGTCCAAAGCTGCGAGAGTTGAAACCTGTGCCGGTTTCAATCCCGAATAAAGCAAGGTAATAAGACCTGTAATATCCGCCGGATTAAATACGACTACTACATGTTTTACTTCAGGACAATATAAACGAATATCTTTCCCAAACTGTTCTGCTATCTGTGCATTTCCTTTCAGCAAATCTTCTCTTGTCATCCCTGCTTTTCGGGCGGCTCCACCGGACGATACAATATATCCGGCTCCCGTAAGTGCTTCTTTTATATCCGTAGAGTAAGTTATGTTCACATTCTCAAACCCACATTGCAACAATTCTTCGGCCACTCCTTCCAGAGCCGGGCCATATGGGTCGTAAAGGCATACATTAGGCGTAAGTTTCATCATCAAAGCGGTTTGTGCCATATTGGAACCTATCATTCCGGCTGCACCTACAATAGTTAATTTCTCATTTGTCAGGAATCCCATAATCATATTTTTTAGTAAATAAATAATCCTTGCCGTTTTCTCGTATAACAAAAATAAGTCATATTTTGATAACCTATTTATATAAAATTGTTCTCCGATATATCTATAAGTTATAACAATCCCCAGCCTATTACCCATTGTAAAGCCAGAGGATCCGGTCTCATGCCTTTTTGTAAATACAAACCTGTTTAATTTTCTCCTTTCGTAAACGACAACAATATATTTATGTAAATAAAAACCGGATACAATACATTTCCAGCAATTGCCGAAAAAATATACCTTTGCTCCACTATAAACACAAGATTATATCAATTATGAAATTATATCTTTCTCTCGCTCTTTTCTTATATTCCATGACCTGCGGATACTGCCAGGATATTTTTTCTGTAACTATAGAAAAAGCTGTAGAAAACCAGCTACATATATATCCGCATTCCACGCTCAAAGATATATATAAGAATTTCTTTCAGGACAAATTTGGTCCCGGGCATCTTTTACCAGATACTGCAATAGCCGGAAATTATCTCCGAAAAGAACTGGCTGCCATGACTTCCGATGAAAGCCCTCTATTGGAACTTACCGGATATCAGGGTAATTTTTACCGCATAAATTTATCTGTGATTCAAAGTGGTTATATATCTTATGACAAATTTTTCGATTGTTTTATCCGTAGTATGGAAGGGCTCAAACAACCGGAAATACCGGAATGGAAAAAAGAATGGGAACAAATAGAAACGATAATATCGAAAAAATATAACTACCTGCCCGATTATGAGCAAGACAAAAAAGAAATTATCAACAACCTCGATTCCGGAGACTATATAGGACACCATAGCCGGCTGTTCGAACTTAATTATAAACCCCATTACAGGATCATAAGGCGGGATATTGCAGAACGAGAAATCATCCCTCTATTGCCTCCAGCACTTGCGAAATGATTATCTATACATTTATTTCAACGGTTCAACCGGTTTGCTGTTAAGGATTCTGTCTGCCAGTTCTACATCCTTCTCAAAAAGACTTAAACTTACCTGCCAAGTGGGAATATCGGTCATGGGTAATAAATTAGAAATATTCTCATTGGAAAGAAAACATGGAACACCGTTAGTTTCAAGTACTCCTTTCTCAATATTAGCGTCCACTGCCGAAGCGTACTTTTTGTAAACGACAATTTTATCTTCTTTCATAATCGTATGGTATTAATGATTTACACAAATATATAAAAACTAAATGGTAATTCCCAACAGATTACTATTTTTGTTTAACAATTAATCCTTAAAAAATATTTATAACACATTAATAATAATACTTATCCTATAGAGTCTACGGCATTTCTCAACCGTTCCATCGCCACCTCCAGGTTAACGCGCGGAGTACCTACGTTCATACGCATATATCCCTTTCCCTGGGGACCGAACATAACACCATTATTTAACGCCAAACGAACTTTATCCACAAAAAAAGCAGATAAACCGTCTTCGGGTAGATTCAGTTCCCTGCAATCAAGCCACACCAGAAACGAAGCCTGAGGCCTCATCATCTTAATACGGGGAATATAATCGTGCAAATATCGTTCTACGAAAAGAATGTTCTGTTCCACATAAGAAAGCATCTGTTCCAGCCATGCATGTCCTTCCTTATAAGCAGACTGGGTAGCAACTAACGCGAATATCGAAGGGGCATTAAATTCATTAGCCGACATCCATCCGTAAAACTTACTGCGAATATCCTCATTCTCAATAATAGAGAATGAGCTTATAATCCCTGCCATATTGAATGTTTTGGTGGGAGCTGCAAATGTAATACTGTTTTGCGCGGCCATTTCCGAAACGGAAGCAAACGGAATATGTTTATGGCCGAACAACGCCATATCGGAATGTATTTCATCCGATATGACCAGAATATGATGACGGGCACAAATATCGGCTAAACGCACCAGTTCATCCTGGTTCCAGACTCTCCCTCCCGGATTATGCGGATTACATAAAATCAGTATCTTGCAACGTTCGTCAATTACACTTTCCAGCTTTTCAAAATCCATTTCATAATGGTCACCCTGATTTATCAAAGGATTACGGACAACTTCCCGTCCGTTCATTTCAGGGACCAACCGAAACGGATGATAAACGGGACTCTGAATAATCACTTTATCACCGTCTTCACTGAATACCTGCAAAACCATACCTATTCCTGTCACGATACCAGGTACATAAGACAACCAGTCCCGCTCTACTTTCCAGCCATGTCTATATTCCATCCAATCGATTATCGACTCCCAATAGCCATCTTCGGTAACCGTGTATCCCAATATGGGGTGACGTAACCTTTTCCGCATAGCATCCAGAATGAAAGAAGGTGTTGCGAAATCCATATCAGCTACCCACAATGGCAACAAATCGGTACGGCCATAACGTTCCTGCAGGACATCCGTTTTTAAAGCTCCCGTGTGATGACGATCGATCTGTTCGTCGAAATTATATATAATATTCATAGTCAAGTTATTTTTAAGCTAAGATAATTATTTTTCGGAAAAACAGCCTATATTTTGTTATATTTGCAACCGGAATTATCTAACAGACATACTATGAAAAAGATTACTTTTGTTTTATTCTTTATTCTATTTTACAGCATTTACTGTCTTGCCGAGAACCAAATACGGGTTAATCAAATCGGATATCTCACCCACAGCCCCAAAAATGCGGTATGGATATCCCGGGAGCCGGCGAAAGAGAACCGTTTCCATATTATTGACGAGCAAAACGAAAAAATTATATATACAGGGATTTTTAATACTGAAAAGCAAAAAAGATCTCCTCTTTTTGCGGGACGTATAGATTTTTCATCTTTAAAAAAGGCTGGAAGATACCATATACAAATCGGCAACATATCATCACCCTCTTTTTCTATAGGAAACGATATATATGCAGGAGCAGCGGATATTCCCTTACAATATATGCGGCAACAGCGATGCGGCTACAATCCATTCCTAAAAGATTCTTGTCATCAGCACGACGGATTTATCATATATCATCCTACACGCACCGGAGAACATATAGATGTACGGGGCGGATGGCACGACGCTTCAGATTACTTGCAGTATGTCACGACCTCGGCAAACGCAACTTATCAAATGCTTCTGGCATATCAGCTGTTTCCCGATGCTTTCGGAGACGAATATCAGGCAAACGGAACACCCGGAAAAAACGGGATTCCGGATATTTTGGACGAGGCCAGGTGGGGATTGGAATGGTTAATAAAAATGAATCCTGACGACAGTACTTTTTTTAACCAAATAGCAGATGACAGGGACCATACCCAGTTCAAACTTCCGCAAAACGACAGCATCGACTACGGGTGGGGAGCCGGAAAAGGACGTCCGGTATATTTCTGCACCGGTAAAAAACAGGGACTTATGCAGTATCAGAACCGAACCACGGGACTGGCATCCACTGTCGGCAAATATGCCTCTGCTTTCTCACTGGGAGCAGATGTAATGGAACCATACGCCCCCGATTTTTCAAGATATCTTCTGAAAAAAGCCCGTAATGCTTTCGAAGCAGGCGTCGCGTCTCCAGGCGTATGTCAGACGGCACCCTGCCGGGCTCCCTACCTGTATGACGAAGATAACTGGTGCGACGATATGGAACTGGCCGCCGCACAACTCTATGCCGTTACACAGGAAAAACGATATCGGGATGCTGCCGTATATTATGGCCGCATGGAACCCGTTACCCCTTGGATGGGTGCCGATTCGGCCCGTCATTACCAATGGTATCCGTTCCTGAATATAGGACACTTTCAACTGGCGGTACATGACAACGGCGATATAAGAGAGGAATTTATACGTAATATACGTTCCGGGTTACAAAGGATAAAAGAAAAAAGTGAAAGCGCCCCTTATGGTAAAACGTTCGGCGTAGGCATACCTTTTATCTGGTGTTCCAACAACCTGATAACCGCAGCGCTTACACAATGCCTTCTCTACCGGACTCTTACCGGAAACACCGATTTTTACGAAATGGAATGCGACCTGCTTAACTGGATATTCGGTTGCAATCCATGGGGAAAAAGTATGATCGTAGGGTTCCCGGGGCATGGCGATACCCCTCGTTTCACTCATTCGGCTTTAATACCCGAAGGTATGATACCAACGGGAGGCATCGTAGACGGTCCTGTATATACGTCCATATTCAACAGTCTCCGGGGAGTCAAACTGAATAACGAAGATACCTATTCTTCTTTCCAATCGGATTATATAGTATATCACGATGATATGGCCGATTATTCGACAAATGAACCTACCATGGACGGAACGGCTGCCCTATGCATTTATCTGGGGTATTTATCGCAACCACGTAAATAAGTTGCCCGGAAAAACGGTCAGAATCCTAACTCTACCTGAAACCGGAATTCCCAACGGTTATAGTCAGGATCGGCTGCCATTTTCTTATAATTGTAAGAGGCATCGGCCTGTATTTTCAATGTATGACCGATGAGATATTTGGTAACACCTATGGTAGACTGATTGAAATATTCATATCCGACCAATGATTGTACAGATTCGTCTGGTAACAAAGTTGAATTGCGTAAAGCTATTTCCCAATTAGAGCGAAAAAGATAACTGGTTTGTACGTTCACACCGTTTCCTTTATATATAAATTCAGGTTCTCCCGGCTCTACCTCGTCGGGAGAAGGAATATAAAGAACTGGCGTATCGCACGAACGTCCCATAAAGTCGGTATAAAAAGCAAATCCTTGGTATTTAAAGATAAAATCGGCAAAATAAGAAGACAGACTGCGCGTTCGGCCGCCTGTCAACATAGCGCCATTCTGTCCCTGAACACGCAAAGCCCTGTCATTAAAACTATAAGCTCCCGCAAAAAGTATCTTCGGTTTTTCTTCCCGTGCAAAATCACCTTCCTGCACGTCTCCCAGACCTTTAAAACGTCCCAGAGGGAAAAGTTCCAGACGTCCTGTATAAGCCAGACCGCTACCTTTGGAAGAACTCCAGTTCCGTCCTTCCCCCAATGTAACCGAGGCACGGGCCGCCAAGTCGAAATGACCGAACAAATGTTTATTAAACTCTCCGAAAAAACCGAAATCCCTGTCGAGATTAAATTCGGAATTTACGATAGAACGGTCAACAAACTGTAAGGCACTGGAAGAATTGGTACGGGCCCTGTTGGCTTTGATCTTCGTCTGTCCGAATCCAACATTCCAAACGGCCGACGGAACATAATATACCATGGCATCCCGAACGATATTCATATTCCCGTTCGGCAATACTTTCGCATCATAAGGGGTAAAACCCAACTGAATAGAATAAGTAAGCTTAGGAGAATATATGTAACCGTCAAAGCGTAAACGCAGACGTTTTACACGCGCTTCGGTCTCGGTAGCAGTAAAATCTTTATTCAGCTCTACTCCCACCATGTTCTGCATACGAAAACGCATAGTAAGTTTATAGCTCTCGTTTTTCGGTTTAAATGAAATTCCTCTACCTACCTCTATATTCGGCATATTACGAAGTATCTCGGTCAATTCCTCGTCGTCATCCCCCGATAAAGAAGTAATAAGGGAATCAAGACGTGAACGAGCAGGTTCAACAGCATTCGCCTGCACAATAGTTCCTATAAAAAATAATAGTGCCGTTAAAAAGCGGAGAAGTATTTTCATATTATTTAAATTAAATCCATAATTTGTAGTATGCAAAGATAAATAACCAAAACTGAAATTATTATTTCAAAACGATTACATTACTGCAAACAATAATCGAATTAATTTGTGCATACTGATCCATACAAATATAGCTTTATTTTGACGAGGACATTATCATCCCCCGAAAATTTAATCATCTATTCCGCAAAATACATCATAAAAAATCACTCCGCAAAAATAAAACCGTTTGTTCCAACCGACGCATCCTGACAGTCACTCATTCGTCCGGCTTTTGGCTTAACGTTAAATAACACTATTACATTCGCCTCTATTTCGATCATCATTTATTTAATACTTCTCTTTTACTTTCAATATTGGGTAAAAGACCTGTGATTATTCCCAATAAAGGCAGGAGGGTACTGATCTGAAAAATAAATTCGATACTCGTCCTGTCGGCCAGCCACCCGAAAAAAGCAGAACCTATTCCTCCCAAGCCGAACATAAGTCCGAAAAAAACACCTGCAATCATTCCGACCTTTCCCGGCATCAGGTCGGTTGCATATACCAGAATAGCAGAAAAAGCCGATGAAATGATAAGGCCTATAATAATAGCCAGCAAAATAGTACAAACCAGATTTGTATAGGGAAGCATCAAAGTAAAAGGTGCCGCACCTAAAATAGAACCCCATATCACATATTTTCGCCCAAAACGATCTCCCAGAGGACCGCCCACGACAGTACCCACTGCCGATGCAGCCAGAAAGGCGAAAAGGCAGTATTGAGAACTTTGTACCGATATACCGAACTTATCTATCAGGAAAAAAGTAAAATAATTGCTCATACAAGCAAGATAGAAATATTTCGAGAATACCAGTACCGCCAGAATAAACAATGCCGTATGTATCTTTCTCCTGGTTAATCCGTGTACCGCCTCCGATGAAACTGCCGATTTACCCGTTGCAAGGATCAGCTGCCGTTTATACCAGTTTCCTATTTTTACAAGGATGAGAACAGCCAATACGGCGACCAGTGCAAACCAGCCGATAGCACTCTGTCCGAAAGGAATTATAATAAGCGCAGCCAAAAGAGGCCCTACTGCACTACCTGCATTACCGCCTACCTGAAATATAGACTGGGCTAATCCTTTCCGGCCGCCCGAAGCACACTGAGCAACCCGTGAAGATTCGGGATGAAATACGGAGGATCCCCAGCCGATCAAGCCCACCGCTACCAGTATGGGAACAAAACCGGAAGCCACGGAAAGCGTAAGCAACCCGACCAGAGTAAAACACATCCCTATAGCCAGCGAATAGGGCTTCGGGCGACGATCGGCCAACCGGCCTATGAAAGGTTGCAAGATAGAAGAAGTCATCTGAAAAACCAGAGTGATTATACCTATCTGAGCAAAAGTAAACCCGAATTTTTCCTTCAGGAGAGGATATACGGCCGGAATTAAAGACTGCATCATGTCATTTAACAAATGAGAAATACTGATCATGAACAAAACCGGATATATCGTACCGGATTTTGGCAGTTGGCCGTCGGACAGAACGCGGGCAGACTTTATAAAAGTATTCATTGCGGGAATTTAGGGATCTTTCAAAATTATAACGATTATATTTAATGTATTTCTAACATCTCCGGCATCTATATACCGAACCAACCGCTCATGAGAAAAATAAAAAAGTAATCGACCGTATTAAAATCAGATAAAGTAATTATATTAATAAAACCCTGCAAGTAAAACTTGCAGGGTTCATACGTTTCTCTTGGGAAATCGGCGGAAAGAGGGGGATTCGAACCCCCGGTACCCTTACGAGTACGACAGTTTAGCAAACTGTTGGTTTCAGCCACTCACCCATCTTTCCATAGGGTTGCTGAATCAATGATTCGTCCTAAACGCGGTGCAAAGATAAGTCGAAAATTTGAACTTGCAAATATTTTTTTGGTATTTTATCTGCGAAATATTCACTACTTTTGTTCCCGGTAAGAGCAATCAAGAACCTTACTGCTGATTTACAAATGAATAAACAAAATTCTCGACATACGGGAAAAAGCAGGGGCATCATAATTATCATTATTGTTGTCATGTTGCTAGGAATAACAGGATGGACAGGTATTACCTTTTTCTTTTTGTCCGCCGTGCCAGAATCGTTCATGGTATATATAACTCCTCAAACTACGACGTCACAACTGACAGAGGCACTCTCTATCCAAACCGGAGAAAATAATGCCAAAAAAATAATAACTCTTGCCTCTGTTCTCGGATTCGACAGCACAGAGAGAACCGGAGCCTATAAACTTTCGGGAGGAATGAGCGTATACAAGGCCGCATCAAAATTATCCCGAGGCTCGCAAACTCCTGTACGATTTACTTTTAACAATATAAGGACCAAAGAACAATTTGCCGACCGGGTAAGCAAATCTTTGCATATATCTAAAGATGAGCTACTTACAATGCTTAACAACGACTCTATATGCAACAGTTACGGTTTTACATCCGAAACTATTCCGGCTTTGTTTATTCCCGACACGTATGAATTCTACTGGACAGTAACTCCTAATAAATTCATAGAAAAAATGAAACAAGCTTACGATCGTTACTGGAATCAAGAACGTACCCAAAAAGCCAGATCCATAGGACTGACACCTGTAGAAACTGCCGTGATTGCATCGATTGTAGAAGAAGAAACGAATAAAAAAGACGAAATGGAGGATGTCGCCGGATTATATATTAACCGGTTGAAACAAAGGATGAAACTACAAGCCGATCCCACCGTCAAATTCGCTTTACAAGACTTCGGATTACGCCGTATTCTAAAAGAGCACACGATGACCCCATCACCATACAACACTTATTATGTAAACGGACTGCCTCCGGGACCTATACGCTTTGCCTCTAAGACAGGACTCGACGCTGTCTTAAATCATAAGCAGCACAATTATTTATATATGTGCGCAAAAGAAGATTTTTCGGGTTATCATAATTTTGCCACTACTTTACCAGAACATCAGCGAAATGCTGTCCGGTATCACAAGGCTCTGGCTAAAAGAAATATCTATAAGTGATACTTCTTCCGAACCCGTCACAAGAGAAATGATTTTCCATTAATAAACAAGATAGAACCGATACGGATAAAAACCACAGAGGGACAGATCCGTTAGAGTGATCTGTCCCTCTGCCATAAATAAAGATAGCCTTATTTTTTAACTTTCGCTGTCGTATCTACTGCAATTGTTATCTGTTCCAAAACATAATTATTTTCTAATTCACCCGTGATAGGTTTCATATTCTGATCCAACATACGCACGCGGCCTTCTTCAATCTGATAATATGTTTTACTTCCATTCTTCAAACCCAGTGTCATAATACTATCCGACACGGAATAATAGCCGGCTTCTACGAATTTACCGTCTTTTTTATCTATATATACCGATGTAAGAGTAAATGTAGAATCGGGATTAACTACCAACGTCGTCATAATACCGGGACCGTCGGCAGCAGGTAAAGTACCTTCATACACACCTATATAATTGATTTCCGACAACGAATCGGCAGCGATCGAATCCGCTTTCATTTCATCTCCTTTACTGCTTTTCGTATTGCCGCAACTTGCAAAAACAAACAATATCAGGGGCAGCATCCACAAACCTTTCAATTTTTTCATTTCATTCAATTCTTTAGAAGTTTATTTTAAAAACAACATTCATTCCTGATTTGTTTAATTACCCGTCCGTTTTGCTTCCAAAACGACATTCTATACTAAAAAAAGGATTTTCACATTATCATAAAACTTTTATATCTTTGCCGGCCTAACTCTTTCTTATATGAAAAAACAGACCTTAATAGATCTTTTTGAAGAATCCGTAAAAACATACGCTTCAAATACCTTCCTGATGGAAAAAACAGGAAAAGTGTGGACCCATACTTCCTATGAAGAGACCCGCCAAGCGGTTTACAGGTTAGGAGCCGGACTTGTTTCTTTGGGAGTAAAACCGGGAGATCATATCGCTTTATTATCGGAAGGAAGAAATGCCTGGATCATAGGAGAACTGGCTATGTTCTATGCCGGAGCTGTAAACATCCCCTTATCTATCAAACTGGAAGAAAGCAACGACTTACTTTTTCGCCTTATTCATTCGGACTCCCGTTTTATTATGATATCGGCCAATCAATTGCCCAAACTACGCAAGATAAAAGCACAATTACCCGATATACAAAAAATCATAGTAATGGACGAGGTCCCACTGGAAGAACGGGAAATATCACTGCAACAAGTCTATAAAGCAGGAGATAATTATCTGGAAAACCACAAAAACGATTTTTTCGAAATAAGCCGGTCCATTACAAATGATACACCGGCCACTATAACCTATACATCAGGTACTACAGCCGATCCTAAAGGCATAGTCCTGACACATCGTAACTATACCGCCAACGTTGAACAATCGCTCACGCTGGTCGATATTACTCCGGACTACCGGACTCTCATCATCCTGCCCCTGGATCATTGCTTCGCCCATGTCGTAGGCTTTTATATCTTTATGTCCAAGGGTGCGCAAGTAGCAACCGTACAAGTGGGAAAATCGGGTATTGATACATTAAAGAACATACCCGTAAATATTCAGGAGATAAAGCCCCATCTCATTTTATCGGTCCCGGCACTGGCAAAGAATTTCAGAAAATCTATAGAAACCAATATCCGTAAACAAGGGAAAAGCGTGGAACGGCTTTTTAATTTCGCATTGAAATGTTCTTACATCTACAATAAAGACGGATGGAGCAAAGGCAGCGGATGGACATTCATGTTAAAGCCTCTTTTAGCTCTGTTCGATAAAATCCTTTTTACTAAAGTACGGGACGGAATGGGTGGAGAATTGAAATTTTTTATCGGAGGCGGTGCTCTTTTAGATAAAGACTTACAGGATTTCTATTATGCTATAGGCATTCCTATGTATCAGGGATACGGACTGTCCGAAGCGACTCCCGTACTTTCGTCCAACTCCCCATCCCGGCACAAGTTCGGTACATCCGGTTCTCTTGTCAGCCCTCTGGAAATTAAGATACTGGATGCAGACGGACACGAACTCGCACCCGGCGAGAAAGGAGAGATCGTGGTTAAAGGAGAAAACGTTATGGCCGGATACTGGAAAAACGATACGGCTACTGCTGAAACCGTAAAAGACGGATGGTTGTACACCGGAGACATGGGTTATATGGATAAAGATAATTTCCTCGTGGTTCTGGGCCGATTCAAAAGTTTGCTTATCGGCAGCGACGGAGAAAAATACAGTCCCGAAGGCATAGAAGAAGCAATCGTATCTCATTCGCCTTACATAGACCAAATCATATTATATAATAACCAGTCTTCCTACACTACTGCTTTGATCGTACCGAACAAAGATAACCTGAAACGAAAAGTCCATGCAAAATGGGAAAGTACTGATGGCAAAAAAGAAGCTGTTCAGCGCATATTGAACACGCTTAACGATTTCCGCAAAGGAGGGAGTTGTGCCGGACAATTTCCCGAACGCTGGTTGCCTGCCTCCTTTGCTATTCTGCCGGAACCTTTTACGGAACAGAACCAGATGGTTAACAGTACTATGAAAATAGTACGGGGAAAAGTAGAATCGGTATATGCCGACAGAATAGCCTATTTGTACACCCCGGAAGGTAAAGATGTTTTCAACGAACAAAATTATCTTTCGCTAAAATAAAAGGTTATCCCTCTTCCGACAAATACTCCCGGTGAACATTCTTGTGAATACTACCGGGAGCCTTATTCTATACAAACGTTATTCCACTAACTCCAAAGAAATATCCACTACATTTTTTCTGTTTCCCACAACGAACAGCCGTTCCATTATCAGGTATAAGGTCCAGCCATAATCAACATTAATCCATACACTCATATTGTCTTCTCCTGTAATAACCGGAATTTCTTCCGATGGTATGGGAGGTATTTCTTCGGTAACCATATTCTTTAATGCAGAAAAATAACTTCTTATTGCATTATCCGCATCTATAAAACCATAAGACTGCATCTCGATGACGCCATCTTCAGTATCGTAATCATCTACCCAAAATTCTTTCTTCCCGGGTAACGGATCCTTACCAAAATAATTTGGATATTCCTCTTCCATAGAATAAGTGTCGGTCATATCATATCTCCCGCCATGATAAAACAATAACATAGATATCTCTTCCGTTACCCCCGGGAGAAGTGTTTTTTTATCGGAAATCAAAGCCATCGTTTCTCTTAATTTTTCGTAAGACATTACATTTTTCGTACTATCCGGCAACATATTCCACATACTATCGGTCATAATTTCTGCTATTTTAATAGCATCCTTCTCCACTTCTTCCAGATTTTCGAGAGATTGAAAAGCCCCGTTTTCATCCGTTTTGATAATAACCGTATTCATTAAACTATCATTAACCCAACTATCCATTCGGTTATCCAATGGATTACTCGACGTCCTTTCAACATTTTTATACTGGCATTTCAATGTATACGACCCGTCCGTAGAATCTGTAACCGTTACTATATAATCGAATTTATTCTTTTTCCAGGCAAGTGTATCTTCTCCCTGAATAGTATAAATATTCTTTTCATACTTATACGTATGCGATTCTCCCAGAGACCAGTACGCAACGACCTGAACAACGGAATCTTTTTCAAAGATCTGGGCATCCAAATTAAACAGGGAAAATGACAAAGTCAGCAGGAGAACTAATCTGTGTATCTTCATTGTACATCTTTATATGATTAATATTATTACAAAACTAATCATTATTATACATAATTACACAAATGATTTGTTTTTATCGTACAAGTAAAATACATAAATGAAAACGGCCGCATCTCCCGATGTGGCCGTTCCCAACTTGAAATATATCAAAAACAAGAAAGAGGATAATGTTTATTACTAAGAATAAACAAGGATAATAATACCAATGAAACACACAAAAAACAAGAATATAAAGTCTTTTCTTACTGTTTTCTTCTGTTGTATGACAACTCTTTGTCGTTCAAGAGGCCCTTTTGAACCTCGCTTGTATTAATAAAACAAGCAAGCAGGTTAATTGTTTACGTTATTATTATATTTAACTTATTTTATCACAATATTCTTTTATCTCCGTATGCATATAATAAAATAACATGCTATCATGAGTATCCTGAACAGAAATATTCTTAATAAAGCATGTTATTATTATTTATTCGGCCGTGTTTAACTCGGTAGGCGTTACCACTTCATTGTCATCGGAATTTATGAGGGTAGCCATAAACAACCAATAGAAAAGCAGTAAAGCCAGTATGACCGCACCTGCTATCATCCATACTTTTTTCTTTTTCATACGACAAAAGTTCTTATATTTCTCACCGGCACTATTGCAGGAGGAGAAGAGCCGGAATAAGACTCTCAGAAAGGAACGTCTTTCGTATTATTATTGTTCAGGAAATCTTCGGTTTTTCCCAGGAAAGGATTAGATTGAGACCCATTACCGACTTCTTCGGTATTCATTTTCGATTCAAAAGAAGAATAAAGCTGACGATCCTCATCCCAGTTCTGGAACCGGGCCAGTTCGGAACGGAATTTCAGTTTGACATCGCCGGTCGCACCACTACGATGCTTGGCAATAATAATTTCCGCCAGTCCGCGTATATCCATCCCGTTTCCGTCTTCACTGGATTTGGTATAATACTCGGGACGGTGAATAAAACATACCATATCGGCATCCTGTTCTATCGCACCGGATTCGCGCAAGTCGGCCAACTGGGGCCGCTTCCCTTCTCCCCGGCTCTCTACACTACGGTTCAACTGAGAAAGTGCGATAATAGGAATATTCAATTCTTTAGCTAATTGCTTTAACGAACGGGATATAGTACTCACCTCCTGTTCACGGCTGCCGAAAGACATTCCGCTCGCGTTCATTAACTGGAGGTAGTCGATAATGATCATCTTGATATGGTGCTCACGCACTAAACGACGGGCTTTCGTCCGTAATTCGAAAACCGACAGACTGGGCGTATCGTCAATATAGATAGGGGCGTCGAACAGATATTTGATACGAGTCATAAGCTGCTCCCACTCTCCCGTGTCAAGCTGCCCGCTCTTTATCTTTTCACCCGGAATCTCACAGGTATTGATAATAAGGCGGTTTACCAGTTGGACATTGGACATTTCCAGAGAAAACACCGCAATAGGCGTATTATAACTTACCGCCATATTCTTCGCCATGGATAAAACGAATGCCGTTTTTCCCATAGCCGGACGCGCTGCGATAATGATCAAATCGGAATTTTGCCAACCGGACGTCATCCGGTCCAGATCATGAAAGCCTGTTTCCAGACCGCTAAGACCGTCTTTCCTGTTTGCGGCAATCTGTATCAGTTCAATAGCTTCATTTATCACCGGATCTATCTGTGTAACATCCTTTTTCAGGTTACGCTGGGATATTTCAAATAATTTCCCCTCTGCTTCCTGCATAAGATCGTCCACGTCGATAGTTTCGTCAAAAGCTTTAGACTGTATCTCGCTGGAAAAACTTATCAGTTCCCGCGCCAGGAACTTTTGTGCAATGATCCGGGCATGGTATTCTATATGAGCAGCCGACGTTACGCGTCCCGTCAACTCCGATATAACGATGGCTCCCCCTACTTCATCCAGCGTCCCGTTCAGCCTGAGCTGCTCGGTCACAGTAAGCATATCTATAGGTCTTTGTCTGGATGCCAGATCCACAATAGCCTGATATATCAGTTGATGAGTAGGTTCGTAAAAACACTGAGGCTTCAGAATATCACAGACAATCGTATATGCGTCTTTTTCGAGCATAAGCGCCCCAAGTACGGCTTCTTCCAGTTCCCGGTCCTGCGGCTGCAACCGGCCCATTTCCGAAGTCTTGGGTACATAGCTTTTATTTTGTTGCCGGTAATTTCGTTTCTGTTCCATAGTGATGAGAAAATTTGGGAGTACAAACGTAAGGAAACTTTTAGTTTCCACAAAATTTCCTTACGTCATATTATGACATTTTACAGGAGCACCCCCTATAAATCTACAGAACAGGAGAAATAGACGGATAGGCGGCCATCGCTTTCTCGCAATAAGACCTGAAAGCATCCCAATCATAATACGGGCCTTTTTCGGCACCTATAGGCAATTTTACTTCTTCTTCATTGAAAAGGACTTTTACAAGTACTTTTCCGTCTTTATTCTTATACAATATCCATTGTATATTCGCAGCCATAGGATTGTATGTAAAATCCTGCCATACTTCGGCAACTTTCTCCGGATCGGGTTCCGTCACAGCCGCATTTTTAATACCCAGCATTGCCGCCAGAGGAATAGTATTCTCGCCATGGGCAAAACGCAGGTTGGCCGTAGCCCCTTTACCCTCGACCGCATTCTGGGCGGTATTAAGCATATCCTGTAATATCGGGCGGGCAATAGCCACAGGAAGCCCTTTCCCAGGAGCGGAATTTCCCTTCCGTATATATTGAGAAAAATTTATCGTAGACCATATTTCGTATGTTTCATCTTCGGTAAACCACTCGTAAAGCGACAAACCATAATCGGTATTAGGAAGTATGATAGCCAAAGAATACAGATCGGTAACAAAAGTGCGCGGATTTGCAATAAGTTTACGATAATCGCCCGCGAACAACTCTTTCATCAACCGCTCATAAGGTACATGACGTTCGGTAAAAGAATCCATCTGTTTTTTCCAAGAACCATTTTTCATATACTCATCATACTCCGGACTCTCAAAACAACGCAACGCATTATCATGGGAGTGACTGGGATCCATAAAAAAATCGGCAGAGGGAACCAGCCCTTTCAATTCTGTAACAAAAGCCCCCATGCTTCCCATAGATCTCGGGACAACCGTTGACTGAGCTTCCAACCGTACCGGCCCGTTCTCATTCGAAAAAACATCGGGAAAACGATGATACATTCTTGAAGCAATACCTCTGTGTTGTTCCGATCCTAAAGGGGTAAGGTCTCCCCAACGGTGATTCATCAAATTATAAATAGTATCCATGCGGTTTTTCAAACGCTTGCCTTCCGGGGTCAGAATACCCATAGAATCGGCTCGGGACAATGTTTTCCATAAATTAATTACAGGTTTACCGGAATGATGAGTCCTGGAACCATGGCGGGACATAAGCTCTATATGGAATGGTTTATATCCTTTCGGAGCAGGAGTGTTTATAGTATCTCCGAAATAATATACAGCCGAAGGTCCGGCCTTATAATTATCACTGCTCTTAAAGAACTCGCGTATATCATTTACCGCATACAGGGGAAGTGCAAATAATAGCGAACATATTCCCCCGAAAAAAAAACGTCTATTCATCAGATATCCTGTTAATTATTAAATTTGAATGGTAAATATAGCATAAATTATTTGAATCGGGGAATTAAAAAAATCAGAAATAAATAAATATATCTATTCAGAAGAAATCCTTTATCGATTTTATTATCAACAAATAAGGGGAACAATTACAAACCGTATCCGGAAAATTCAGGAAAGATGTTCTTCTTGTTTTTATATCTCCATTAATTCCTAATAAATAGCACTTGACAGAATAATATTTTTTAATTCGCCTATCCCCCATCTTTCCCAATATTTAAGATTTAAAGTTGTATGTATAGAACAGAATGCGTACTTTCGCAAACAGAAACGAACACAATAATTATATATCGGCTATGATCACGTTTCCTAATGCAAAGATCAATCTGGGTTTGAACATCGTGGCTAAGCGTCCGGACGGTTATCATGACATTGAAACTGTATTTTATCCCATTCCGTTACGCGACGCACTGGAAATAGTTCCTTCCCGCAGCGGGAAAACGGAACTGCATATAAGCGGCATAAAAATAGATGGCGATCCTGAAAAAAACCTGATCATGCAGGCATATCGTTCTTTCCAAAGCCGCTTCGATCTTCCTCCCCTGGATATTTATTTACATAAAGCTATTCCGTTCGGAGCCGGACTGGGTGGAGGGTCGGCCGACGCAGCATATATGCTGAACATGCTAAGGACATTTTTTAAATTACCCATATCGGACGATGAACTATGCGAATCGGCCTCTTCGCTGGGAGCAGATTGTCCGTTTTTTATTTACAACCATCCGCTGATGGCAGAAGGAATCGGTGATATATTCACTCCCGTAAATGTTTCTTTAAAAGGCTATCACATCATATTGGTAAAACCTCCTGTAGCCGTTCCTACGGCAGAAGCATATGCAAAAGTAAAACCGACAAAACCAACATTAAGAATTCCGGATATTATCAATAAACCGGTAACGGAATGGAAAGCAGAACTCGTAAACGATTTTGAATCCAGCGTATTTACCGCTCACCCCGATATAAAAAAAATAAAAGAAACCCTTTATAACGAAGGAGCCGACTATGCATCGATGTCAGGCTCCGGTTCTGCTGTTTACGGCTTATTCCGTGAGAAAAAAAATATTAAGAAATTATTTCCCGGCCATTTAGTCTGGGACGGTATTTGTGAAATTTAAATCCTTCTTACTTAACGAACAATGGCTGACAAAAAATCGTTTTAAATGACAAAAGAGCAGGTTATATAATTCTGGCAATATTTTTGTTAATTATAAAATGTATCTTGTCAGTAAGGTACGGATGAAAGGATTTAAGCATGAAAAAAAGGAAAGATAAAATTATGAGCGAAACCAAAGAAAAGTATTCAGAAAAAGAGCAAAAAACTTCTGCTTCCGCTACAGACGATACGGCCACAAAAGAAACAACCGAAGAGGGTGTAGAAAATACCCCGGAAGAAAAAGACGACACTGCCAAACTGACAGCAGCCCTTGATGAATTGAAAGCCGACAATGAAAAGCAAAAGAACGATTATTTGCGGCTCATGGCCGAATTCGACAATTTTCGTAAACGTACGTTGAGAGAAAAAGCCGATTTACTGAAAAGCGGCGGCGAACAATGTATGAGGAATATTCTTCCTATTGTCGACGACTTCGAACGCGGATTACTGGCCATCGGTGAAAGCACCGACGTTGAAGCCGTTAAAGAAGGCATGACCCTGATATATAACAAATTTAAAAAATACCTCGACCATAACGGGGTAAAAGAGATTCCGACAAAAGACGAGGAGTTCAATACGGAATTCCACGAAGCCGTAACGATGTATCCTGTAGAAGATCCTGAACAAAAAGGTAAAGTAATGGACTGTGTACAGAAAGGTTACACCTTAAACGACAAAGTAATACGCTTTGCCAAAGTAGTTGTAGGACAATAATTAAAAAATGACGATGGAAAAAAGAGACTATTATGAAGTGCTGGAGGTCGCAAAAAATGCGTCCGCTGATGAAATAAAAAAAGCATATCGTAAAAAAGCCATTCAATATCACCCCGACAAAAATCCCGGAGACAAAGAAGCCGAAGAAAAATTCAAAGAGGCGGCCGAAGCCTACGAAGTATTGAGCGACCCTGATAAAAGAAGCCGCTACGACCAATTCGGTCACCAGGGTGTAGGAGGAGCCGCAGGCGGAGGAGGTTTCGGTGCAGGCGGTATGTCCATGGAAGATATATTCTCACATTTCGGTGACATCTTCGGTGGAGGATTCGGAGGTTTCAGCGGATTCGGAGGTAGTTCCGGCGGAGGCCGTCGTCAACATGTAAACCGGGGATCGGACCTGCGGGTTAAAGTAAAACTGACCCTTAAAGAAATTGCGACCGGAGTAGAAAAAAAAATAAAAGTGCCCAAATACGTAAGCTGCTCTTATTGTAAAGGAACAGGAGCGGAAAACGGGACAGCCTATACTACCTGTACTACCTGTAACGGTTCCGGAGTAGTCACCCGGGTACAACAAAGTTTCCTGGGTCCTATGCAAACGACTACGACCTGTCCCACCTGTAACGGAGAAGGACGTATTATTACTAAAAAATGTCCTCATTGCAACGGAGAGGGCATAAGAAGGGAAGAAGAAGTCATTACTTTGAATATTCCAGCCGGGGTAGCCGAAGGTATGCAACTTACTATGAGCGGTAAAGGCAATGCTGCCCGTCACGGGGGAATCAACGGCGACCTGTTGGTGGTGATCGAGGAAGAAAAACATCCGGATCTGATTCGGGATGAAAACGACCTGATATATAACCTGATGCTCGACTTTACCACCGCCGCACTCGGAGGATCGGTAGAAGTGCCTACCATAGACGGAAAAGCGAAAGTAAAAATAGAAGCAGGTACACAGCCGGGGAAAGTACTCAGATTAAGAGGAAAAGGTTTGCCTTCCGTTAACCGATATGGCGTAGGGGATCTGCTGGTAAACGTTACGGTATATGTACCGGAAAATCTGTCTGCCGATGAGAAAAAAACAATCGAAGGGTTTAGAAATTCCGGTAATTTCACCCCCTCTTTATCGGTTAAAAACCGTATATTCAGCAAATTAAGACATATGTTCGAGTAAACCGCAATACGATTATAGACTGACAGCCTTTATCTCTTAATGAATAAAGGCTGTTTTTCTTTTAATACGGTTCTGTTTACCCCTGATTATAATTATATTTGACACCATAAAAACAAAACGATGTCAGCACCTTTACTCTCTATACATTTCGCACCTTTACAAGGTTATACACAGGCTGCATACAGGAATGCACATGAAAAAACGTTCGGAAGCGTAGACTATTATTATTCACCTTTTATCAGGATAGAGCATAATGAAATCCGGCATAAAGATATAAAAGACGTATCACCAGAAAATAACCCGACCGAAAAACTTATTCCGCAACTCATAGCTTCAACCCCGGACGAATTACGACGTATCGCTCATTTGCTATCCGATATGGGATATACCCGTGCCGATATTAATATGGGCTGCCCTTTTCCCCTTCTTACACGCAAACATAAAGGTTCGGGTATATTACCTTATACACAGGAAGCAGAAAATCTGTTACGTACTGTTTTGGAATTTCCCGAAATATCATTTTCGGTAAAAATGCGTTCCGGTCTCACAGAACAAAAGGAAAGCCTGGAACTGCTGCCGGTACTCAATGAGCTGCCCTTATCCCATATTACCCTGCATCCGCGATTAGGATACCAGCAATATAAAGGCATACCGGACAGAGAAGCCTTCCGCACCTTTTACAAACTATGCAGTAAACCGCTTATCTATAACGGCGATATATTGAAAATAAGCGACATACAAGCATTACAAGCAAGTTTTCCTAAATTATCCGGCGTTATGATAGGACGAGGACTCCTCCTCAATCCCGCTCTTGCACTGGAATACCGTACCGGAAAAAAACTTTCCCTAAACGAATATAAAAAAAGAATATACGATTTACATCATTCGGTCTATACAAAACTGGAACAGACCTTTGAAGGAGGAGAACATCAACTGCTTGCGCATATGAAAGTTTTTTGGGAATACCCTGCAGAAAATTTTGATAAAAAAGCGGCAAAACGTATAAAAAAATCGGCACGGACAGAGAATTATTTACAAGCCGTCAGAGAGTTATTTTCGGAAGATATATAAAAAAGGAACGGCCGGAAAATTTCCGGCCGTTCCTTTTTTATATCCTGAGAAAAATCAAAGTTTCACTTTGACATTCTTTCCTTTTACACTTTCATTGTGACAACGGTCAACAGCCGTCACTACATACACATAAGACTTGTTTCCCTTTTCATAAGGCAGCTTATAAGCCGTATTACGCGTAGTCGTTACTAACGCATCTCCCCTGCTCAGATCGATAGGTTCACCTTCGGCAAAGCGATAAATGCAATAATAAACAGGCTTTTGCATTTCATCTTTGGTATTTTTACCCTTCCAGCTCAGCATATACCCGTATTCCGTCCATTTGGCTTTCAGGCTCTTCACCTCATCGGGTGCTTTATTATCGATAAACGTATATGCCGGTATCAATGCCGGTTTGGAATGATAGTTATTTGCCAGCTCATCGGCTATCCCTTTATAATTCCTCGTTACCGAATATCCCGGCCACATGCAGTTACCATGTATATTATCCAGATAACGACTTAATTGTATCTTATGAGCCAACTGGTTAGAACCTTCCATCAGATCGGGGGTATCCATCGTACGGCCTACATCCTGTCCCACATACATATGACGGCCGTTCGTATTCTCGTTCCACCAATAAATAAGAACCTCGGAACTGGCGACCTTATGCTCCAGAGTCCAGTATAATTGAGGCAGCATATAATCCACCCATCCTTTTTGTGTCCACAAAAGAACATCGGCATACAAATCGCCATAGTTTTCCAGACCGTTGGTTTTACTTCCGCCAGGCATATTCCTTTCATTACGGTAAATACCAAAGGGGCTGATACCGAAACGTACCCACGGTTTAGTCTTCACGATATCTTCATGAATACCCTCTATCAGTTTATTTACATTATCACGTCTCCAGTCACCCAGGGTCATGCCGTTACCATAACGTGCATAACTGGCTTCATCGGGAAACGGTACACCGGGTTTGGGATAAGGATAAAAATAATCATCCATATGAATAGCATCCACATCATAGCGGGTAACAATATCGTTCACTACCTTTACAATAAAATCACGGCACTGCGGCAACCCCGGATCGAAATATTTCTTGCCGTCATATGTAACGAACCATTCCGGATGTTTATAAAATACATGATTAGGAGGCAGCACTTCGTTATTGGACGTGGTTACGCGATAAGGATTTAACCACGCATGCAATTCCATATTTCGTTTATGACATTCTTCAATCATAAAAGCCAGAGGATCCCAAAGGGGAGTAGGAGCCTGGCCTGCCGTACCCGTTACAAAACGGCTCCAGGGTTCCAGTTCCGAAATATAGAATGCATCCGCTTGCGGACGTACCTGAAAAAGAACGGCATTAATTCCGGCTCTTTCCAGTTTGTTCAGTTGATCTACCAGATAAGCCCGGGTTTGCTCCGGATTCATCTCTTTATACTGTCCCTGGGAAACAGTATGTAACCAAGCTCCCCTGAATTCGCGTTTGGGGTGCTGCTGAGCCATAGAAGTCAATACACTTAAACAGCATAACAATAATGGAATAATACGTACAGACATAAGGATTAATTTATTTTGGTAACACTTTTTTTGATTAATACAGACAAAAATAAACAATTAATTTCATTTTTCCATAAGGCTAACGTCGTTTTAGTTTTTTTGGCAAAAAAAGAATCTTTGCTACATTTTATATCTTTCCAGACCTTTCAGCCGTATATATAAATTTTGAAACCTGATGTATAAAAATTCCGAAGCAGATTTACCTGATAAATTAATTCGATTATCGCATGTAACTCATACCTCCTTTTTTTAAATATCTTCGCCTCACGATAACGGAAATTTTATATCTTTGCGACTACTTTTTAAAGACTTATAGAAACAGATAGAACAAATCAAGGAAATAATAATATGAACGAACTTGCCACAAAGTACAATCCCGCCGATGTAGAGGAAAAATGGTATAGCTACTGGCTGGAAAACGGATTATTCAAATCTAAGCCCGACGGTAGAGAACCTTATACGATCGTTATACCTCCGCCCAACGTCACCGGAGTGTTGCACATGGGACACATGCTAAATAACACTATACAGGATATACTGATACGCCGTGCCAGAATGGAAGGCAAAAATGCATGCTGGGTACCGGGAACCGACCACGCTTCGATAGCCACCGAAGCCAAGGTAGTAAATAAACTGGCAGCAAAAGGAATCAAAAAAAGCGACCTTACGCGGGAAGAATTCCTGAAACACGCCTGGGAATGGAAAGAAGAACACGGGGGAATTATCCTGAAACAATTACGTAAACTGGGCGCCTCCTGTGACTGGGACCGCACAGCCTTTACTATGGATGAAGAACGTTCGGAAAGCGTTATAAAAGTATTCACCGACTTGTATAACAAAGGGCTTATTTACCGCGGAGTACGCATGGTGAACTGGGATCCTAAGGCCCTGACCGCCCTTTCAGACGAGGAAGTAATTTACAAAGAGGAACACAGCAAACTATATTATCTTCGTTATTATATCGAAGGCGAAGACAAATATATCGTTGTAGCGACTACGCGGCCCGAGACTATTCTGGGAGACTCGGCCGTATGTGTAAATCCCAACGATGAAAGATATTCTTTCCTGAAAGGGAAAAAGGTTATCGTTCCATTGGTAAACCGCGCAGTGCCCGTCATCATGGATGAATATGTGGACATAGCATTCGGTACAGGATGCCTCAAGGTTACTCCGGCACACGATGTGAACGACTACATGCTGGGAGAAAAATATAATTTGCCTGTCATCGACATATTTAACGATAACGGAACGATAAGCGAAGCCGGACAGTTATATGTCGGGATGGATCGTTTCGACGTTCGTAAACAGATCAGCCAGGATCTCCAGTCGGCAGGATTGCTGGAAAAAGCAGAAGATTATGACAACAAAGTCGGTTATTCCGAACGTACCAATGTAGTCATCGAACCGAAACTCTCGATGCAATGGTTCCTGAAAATGACCGAAATATCGAAGCCGGCCCTGGATGCTGTCATGAACGACGAAATAAAATTCCACCCGGCAAAATTCAAGAACATCTACCGTTACTGGATGGAGAACGTAAAAGACTGGTGTATATCGAGACAGCTATGGTGGGGACATCGTATTCCGGCCTATTTCCTTCCCCAAGGCGGATTTGTCGTAGCCGAAAGTGCAGAAGAGGCACTAAAACTGGCACAGGAAAAAACAGGAGACAAAACTCTTACCATAAAAGACCTGAGACAAGACGACGATTGTCTGGATACCTGGTTTTCTTCCTGGTTATGGCCTATCTCCCTATTCAATGGTATAAACGCCCCCGATAACGAAGAAATAAACTATTATTATCCTACGAACGATCTGGTAACTGCACCCGATATTATTTTCTTCTGGGTAGCGCGTATGATTATCGCCGGATATGAATACCGGCAGGTAAAACCGTTTAACAATGTTTATTTTACAGGAATCGTAAGGGATAAACTGGGACGCAAAATGTCCAAATCATTAGGAAACTCGCCCGATCCCCTCGAGCTTATTAAAACTTATGGGGCCGACGGGGTGCGTATGGGGCTCATGCTGGCAGCTCCGGCAGGGAACGATATTTTGTATGATGATTCCTTATGCGAACAAGGGCGTAATTTTAACAACAAAATATGGAATGCATTCCGGCTTGTTAAAGGATGGGAAGTAAACGAGACAATAAAACAACCCGAATCTTCGGTCATCGCTATTGAATGGTTCGATGCACAGTTGAACCGTACACTGGCAGAAGTCAAAGACCTTTTCAGCAAATACAGACTCTCCGAAGCATTAATGGCGGTTTACAAATTATTCTGGGACGAATTTTCCTCCTGGTATCTGGAACTCATAAAACCGGGATACCAGCAGCCTATCGACTCGAAAAGTTATCAGGCCACACTGGGGTTCTTTGAAACACTGCTGAAACTGCTCCATCCGTTTATGCCGTTTATTACAGAAGAATTATGGCAACACATCGGAGAACATAAAACCGGAGAGAGCATCATGGTAGCCAGAATGCCTGAACCTAAGGAATACGACAACGCAATTACCGAACGTTTCGAAACAAGCAAACAAATCATAGCAGGAATACGTACCGTTCGTTTACAAAAAAATATTCCAAACAAAGAATCGCTTTTACTGCAAGTAACGGGTGAACACGACAAATCTAACGATTGTGTGATCATGAAGCTTACAAACTTATCCGCTATAGAACCGGTAAAAGAAAAAGAGGCCACAGCAGCTTCATTCCTCGTAGGGACGACCGAATATTCTATTCCGTTAGGAAATAATATAGATGTAGAAGCCGAAATTAAAAAACTGGAAGCAGAGCTCTCTTATTTACAGGGATTCCTCGGTTCCGTAAACAAAAAGCTAAGTAACGAACGTTTTGTAAATAATGCGCCTGCTACCGTTATCGAGACCGAACGTAAAAAACGATCCGATGCGGAAAGCAAAATAAAATCGTTGGAAGAAAGTATCGCTGCATTGAAAAAATAAAGAAATATTATCCTATAAAGGAGAACGGCTGCAATAAAAATTGCAGCCATTCCTTTTATAATTTACAAAGAATAAACCATCTTATTATTTTTTCATTTCCACTCCCATGAGAACACCTTCATATTCATCCAGTAAAGAGTTAACTGTCTTGAGCGCGGTACTTTGTGAACGGGAAGCAATGATTTTAAATATATTCACGAATTTTTGGGCATCGAAAAGCATATTCATCGTATTGCCTTTCACTTCTATATCGGCAGGAAGCTGCCCGATGGGTATAGCGCCTATTGCCTTAAACGTAAGTACGAATTTATCATTCTCTTTTGCAACCGTTCCCCGGATAGGAGTCTTTCCGTAATTCATGACGAACGTACTGTCGGCATTAAACGTAAAACCGAAATTACCAGAAGATATACCTATTTTCTGATAATAAGGAACCAGCTTGGTTTCCAGTTGCGATGCTACGACCTCACCGCCTGCTGATTTAAGAAAATCCTCACTTTTAAATTTACAGGACGGTGACTGATAAAGCCATTTTCCTTCCAGGGCTGCCACTGTCAATTCTTTGTTAGTGCCCAACACCCCGTTAATAACTTTGTCCACACTACCCGAATTAAGCAAATCTTTTAAAGAAAACTGGGCCATTGCCGGTAAAAACGAAATGACAAACAGGCAACATACAATAAATAAAAACTTTACATTAAATACTATTTTCATCTCTCTTGTCATATTAAAAAAATATATATAGCAAAATTACAATTTTTACAGATATAAAATTTACCGGCATATACGTTTTCCGCATAATTACCTACATACATCTTATTAAACCATAAAAAATATTACCTCACGAACAAAGGAAATATCCAGACGTTATATGATACAAAAGGATTTATTTCCTGATGTTGTATACAATCCGCCTCCATTACGGACGTTTCGGTAAAAGGAGGAGCAGCCGGAATTGTCCGGGGGCGGATTCTAAACCATTTTCATGAAATATTTTCTTTCATTAAAAGGCAGACTTTCTACCGTTCTACGGGCGTGAAAGTCTGCCTTTGCTTTACACCTACCTTATATTTTATTTATGTATGGAAATTACCTACCGATACAATGATATTCAAATCCATTCTCTTGCAGTTCGTCTATATCATAGATATTCCTACCGTCCAATATCAAAGGATTACTCATTGTTTTCTTTATCTGTATCCAGTCAGGTACACGGAACTCTTTCCATTCTGTAACGATCAGCAAGGCATCCGCATCTATAGCTGCTTCATATATGCTGCGTGCATATTCCACTTTATCACCTACCCTGCGACGACATTCATCCATCGCTATAGGATCATAAACCTTTATTTTCCCTCCGGCCCGGAGTATTTTATCTATAAGAATAAGCGCCGGAGCTTCACGCATATCATCCGTCTCCGGTTTGAAAGCCAATCCCCACATCGCAATGGTCTTTCCTTCTATCCGCCCGTTAAATGCCTTCATCAATTTTTGGAACAAAACCTCTTTCTGTCTATGGTTTACACTTTCTACAGCTTTCAGTATCTGCATATCATATCCATGTTCTTCGGCTGTTTTAATAAGAGCCTTCACATCTTTCGGAAAGCACGAACCTCCATAACCACAACCGGCATAAAGAAAGCGGCTGCCTATCCGTTCGTCGGAACCAATCCCTTTTCTTACCATATTTACATCCGCCCCTACCAATTCGCATAAATTAGCTATATCGTTCATAAAACTAATACGGGTAGCCAGCATTGAATTAGCAGCATACTTAATCATTTCGGCCGAAGGTATATCGGTAATAATCAGGCGATACTTGTTTATCATAAACGGTTTATACAACCGCGTCATCAATTTTTCCGCGCGGGGAGAGTCCACTCCGACCACCACCCTGTCGGGGCGCATAAAGTCATTTATAGCATTGCCCTCTTTCAGAAACTCGGGATTAGATGCGACATCGAAATCAATATTTACTCCTCTTTTTTCTTGCTCCCGCCGTATAACGTCTTTCACTTTTACAGCCGTACCTACGGGAACTGTACTTTTAGTTACCATAAGAATATATTTATTCATATGAGCGCCTACAGTACGGGCCACATCCAATACATAACTTAAATCGGCTCCTCCGTCTTCATCAGGAGGAGTACCTACCGCACTAAAAACGATATTGGCATTATTAAGACAAGACTTCAGATCGGTCGTAAAACTCAACCGACCGGCTTTATAATTACGGGCCACCATCTCCTCGAGTCCCGGTTCATATATAGGAATAATCCCTTTTTTAATATTTTCAATTTTCCGGGTGTCGACATCCACACATGTAACATCTACCCCTATTTCAGAAAAACAAGCACCTGTAACTAAGCCAACGTAACCTGTGCCAACAATAATTATTTTCATAATACAAATTTACTTATTAATCGGGAACCGACACCTTAATATATTAAACAACACAATAAAATAATCACTTAAATATTTTACTCGGCAAAAGTAAATATTTTTCCTCAAGGATAAGATAAAATATTAAAAATTTAACTGTGATCCGCAAAGACGTAGAGGTGCTCACAAAAATAACCCGGATAAGATATACGACATCTATCCGGGTTATTCATATTTAGAAAAAAGTTACTCTACTAATCAAAAGAAAATCATCGAACGATTACCTTATAAACTTGAACGATTTAGAACCATTCTCACTGTTCACAACCAGTATATAAACCCCTTTTTCGAGATTGGCAGTAGGAATAACGGAGCTTATCATACCTTTTCCTACAACGGCTCCATTCAACGCCACGACCGTATATGTTCCGTTTCCTGCATTGCGCAAAGTAATGCCTTCTCCGGTATTGATTATCTTCATTTCTTCCCTCTTTGTTACATTATCAACTCCGGCAATTATTTCGGCCAGATTGGATGTAATATACGTACGGGCAAATAAATTGCCGGAATTAAGAATATCGAGGGTCAATTGTTTTTCCCCCGTCATAGGAAGATTCGCTTCTATAAGCATATCCGTAGCTAATGCATTCGATTCATATGTTTTCACATACACTCTTCCTACCATAGCCGTTTCCGCAACTTCGGTAGTTATATCTATTTGCGAAGTCTGAATACGTTCCGTAGCACCGTCAGGTAAAATCTCGGTCTTCAGGCTGAATTGCGTATCTTCTTTGGCGGCAAATTGCTGTATCATCATTCGTACGGCATTTGCAGGGACTATAGCTTCTGCAATACCTGGAACAGACATAGTTAAAAAATAATCGGCCGTATATACGGAATCCACAGGAGCAGAAGCTACAACAGGATTAGAGCTCAGACTATACTCTTTCATGGTAATTTCATTCTGAGTATCGCCTGCATTCATCGAGAACCAGTACTTATTATAAGTAGAACTTACTCCTTCTGTATAACCGACAAGAGTTGCATAGTACAGAGGGAATTCTTCCGAACCTCCCAATAAACCCATTAAATCCAAACCTATATAAGCATCTCCCGTATTTACCTTTGTACCATCGGAAATTACAGCATAAGAATTAGCGACGACCGGTCCTCCGAATAAAGCAGAAAATATATCCAAGGTAACACCGTAATCATTTTCCAGAGCAGGAACCATAGCTACCAACAGACCAACTATTCCTCCCTCGTCCTGCTGGTTAATATCCACATTGAAAACAAATGCGCTGTTATCATCCTGAGCAATAGTCAGATTTAATAATTCAGATTTAAAATCGTCCATACCTACAATAGAATAAGAAACGGTCAGTTTAAGGAGCGGAGCATCTGCCGCCGCACCTTCATCTCCATTCGTAGCTACATCGAACATGATTTTCATCCAAGGAGATCCCATCATCTTTACAGTCAGAGCAGACGGTATATTAAGATTGATATTAAAAGGATTTACGGGTAATGTTACCGGTACAGTATTCTCATAGACCAGCGTAATCATCGGGACCATGCCTATAACATTCCCGGCATCATCGCTCGCTTCGGTATAAAGAAGTTCGGTACTGTCAGGAATAAGATTGACATCGACCATAGGAGGTTCTTCTCCTTCCGCTTTCTTCATTTTCACCGATTTCATCAACTGGCATCTGGAAATAACTTGCGCGTCCAATGCTGGAGCCGAGAACAGATCTATGCCTAATTGTTCTTTCAACGGACTTAAAATATAAGGTAGCGCTTCCTGCAAGGCACTTTCCTGCTGTTTGGTCAAACGTGCCGTTTGTGCCGCTTGTACAGATACTACGGACATGGACATTATGACCGCAACAAATAATAACGTAAAAATTTTCTTCATAATCAATTGTTTTTAATCTTTCAAAACATCACGTTTCAATCCTAATTTTATAAATACATTTCAAACCTGGGGACAAAGTACGGCCTTTAATACCTAATAAACAATAGCTAAAATTAATAATCGATATCCTATTATTAATATTTTCAAAATATTTCCTCGACCATCCATATTCTATTATTACCGAAACCAGATAGTTTCATATAAACGACAAAGACATAAAGAGAACATTTTTATTATTTCCTATGTTTACATAGGAGAAAAATAAACCGTTTTTAAACAGATAAAAAACAAGATATAAAAATTTCATATTAATACGAAAGTAAAGAATGATTACAATAATAAAGATCCCCGATTATAAAATCCAAACAGCAAATACTTATTGAAAAACCATACGATAATATATATCACTCCCGATACAAGATTTTTTTTATCTCATTCATTTTGAGAGTTCGGTTATTCTATCTATTTTTACCGGCGAAATATGATATATGTTTTTTCGTACATCAAGCTTCTGTACCTTTAAAGATACATTTCAACACCTGTAATTAAGGAAAAAAGCAAGATTCCCACTGTATTAAAACAAATATTATATGGCACGAATATTACTGCGTCTCTCTTCTGCTCTGGCTTTAATATTATTTTTATTCTCATCCTGCATACAGGATGAACCCTTAAATCCCGAGGCAGACATTTTATTTTTTGATGTTAAAGAAGACGTCGGACAGATTATCCCCGACCTTACCGGAGCACCCACCGACATATTGGTATATTATTCAAAAGGTGATCTCACAAATGAGAAACTGACCCCTATCATAAAAATTACCGAAGGGGCTACAATTTCACCATCACCCGATATTCCCCAGAATTTCAGTAAAACCGTCGTCTATACGGTTACCTCCCAAGACCGTAAACATGTACGTACATACCGGATAACATTCACCAAAGTAATCCTCGACACATACAATTTCGAAAATTGGGAAATTAACTCCAATTACCATTACGCAACTCCTTATGAATACGACGGGGATAACAAAATATCTTTGTGGGATTCCAGCAACCGGGGAGTCGTACTATATCAGAGATTCGATAACCAGGAAGATTATCCGGTACATTACACCACGAACCAGCAGGAAATAATAAGAGGAGAACGTTCGGCTGTTATGGTCACCAAAGTCGGTCCGGGATCTATTTTTAATATACAGTATATTCCTATTGTAGCGGGTTCGTTATTTACGGGGAGACTCGTTCCATTAGAAGCCATGAAAGATCCGTTGCTGGCTACGAAGTTCGGTCAGCCCTATTATAAATTGCCGAAAAAATTTGCAGGATATTACAAATACCGGAGCGGAGCGGGTGATTATATACAATCGGACGGCAGCCGTTCACCCAATAAAAAAGATAAATGTTCGGTATATGCAGTTTTTTATGAACGAGACAGCAAACTAACGACATTAGACGGAACGAACATCCTTACCGATCCTCACATCGTATCGGTAGCCAGTATTAGTGAAGAAGAGCGTCTACAATCCAAAGGAGACGGGATGGCCTATTTCGAAACCAATTTCGAATACAGAAACGGCTATACGCCCGCATCTATCGATTTCGAAACAAAAAAATACAGTCTGGCCGTCATATTCTCTTCAAGTTACAATGGAGACCGCTACGAAGGTACTCCAGGCAGCCGGCTGGTCGTAGATGATATAAAAATTATAAACGAATAATCGCTACACAAATGAAAAAAAAATTTGTCATCATAAATATAATTTTCTTGTTCAGTCTCACCGCATTTTCACAATCCGATACGACTGCATTCCGAAAATGGGAAACTCATATTTCCGTAGGTTATACCATAGGAGGTACGACGCCTATTCCGTTACCATCGGAAATACGTAAAATCGATTCCTACCGGCCTGGGGCCAATCTGCTTTTAGCGGTAGATTTCACCCGGTGGTTCAACTCCGAATGGGGAATTACGACAGGCATAGGAATAGGAACACAGGGGATGTCTATTTCGGCGGACGTAAAATATTGGAACACCGATCTCGTAGTTGGCGACGGGGAAAGTACCGGAAGATTTACCGGAACCTTCAGCGGAAAGAACAAAACCAAAGTAAAAAACGGATTTTTACGCATTCCTATACAAGCCAGCTGGAGACCGTTGAAACGATGGACTTTCCACGGCGGAACGTATATATCCCTGCTTATCGATCCCAAATTCGAAGGAACAGCATCGGACGGATACATCCGAAACGGAGGTCCTACAGGGGATAGAATACAGGTGGAACAGGCTACATTCGATTTTTCGGATGAGCTTCGCTTACTGGATTCCGGACTTCTGGTCGGAGCCGACTGGCAATATAACAAACGTTTTTTTATTACCGGACAGCTGGCATGGGGATTCGTTCCGGTTTTCCCAAATCATTTCAGCGGCATCCCCTATAAAATGTACAATATTTATGCAACCGTAGGAATTTCATATAAATTATAATACTGAAACGATATTTGAGCCGGAACACAAACAAATATCTCATGTACTCCGGCTTATATACCGGTCGTTCAAGAATATCAATTCAGTAAAAAAAGATTCATTTTTCTCTTTTAATAATAAATCGTAATTTTCTATCCGGTTGTACTATAAATTATCAACAAACCAAGCGCAAAAAATTTTAAAAACAGGACAAAATAAACTTATCTAACATTTTTTATCGTATCTTTACCGCAATTTTGAGAAAGATTTATCCGAGGAAGATAATATTTACAAACAAAAAAACAATACTTAAAAAACAAGAAACATCACTATACTTATATGAAAATCAAAACCTTATCGTTATTAGGAGCACTAGCGATACTCACCGTATCGTGTGCTAAAGACGATAACAGAATGACGGGATACGGAGAACTGTCATTCCAGTTATCAGCCGATTACGAGGCCATACCCGTCTCGAAAGCATCGGCGGCCAGTCATAGTAAGGCGGAAAATGCTCTTCCCGACGTCGACAACTTCTCTCTTTCAATGACAAAGGAAGACGGCTCTTTCTCGAAAGAGTGGGAAAAAGCATCCGAATTTCCTCAAGAGTCAAAATTCCCCACCGGAAATTATACAATGAAAGCGTGGTACGGAGACAAAGACAACGAAGGTTTCGACAGTCCTTATTACGAAGGCACTACACGACTTTCAATCCGTGAAAATGAATTAAGCCATGCAGAGATAACCTGTTATCTGGCTAATGTAAAACTAACGGTAGAATATACCGAAGCATTCAAAAAATATTTTACCGACTATTCTACGACAATTCATTCGGAAGGAGGACAGTTCATCGAATTTACCAAGAACGAAGAACGAGCCGCCTATGTGAAACCGGGGAATATATCTATATTAGTAAAACTCACCAAACAGAACGGCGTATCTTCAACATTCGAACCGGCTGCTATTACCGGAGCTACCGGCCGTCAGCATTACCGTATAAAATTAGATGTAAACGAAGGTAACGTAGGAGGTGATATTCTTTCCATTTCTTTTGATGACACTACTGCAGAAGAGCCTATACAAATAGATTTATCGGATGAAGTCATGACTGCTCCTGCACCATTCTTCACTCTTACCGGATTCGAATCGGGAATCATACAGGAAATTAAGGAAAACAATTATGCAGCAGCAGGTACCGTATCTTCTTTTCTGACGGCAAGAGGAGGAATAAAATCCTGTACTTTAACGACAAGTTCCGCAGTCCTCATATCACAGGGATGGCCGGCAGAAATAGACTTGACGAAAGCCACAGAACAGCAAAAGACCATTTTGGAAAAATTAGGGCTTAAACTGAAAGGGCTTACAGGCAATGTAGATAAAATGGCCGTTATCGACTTTACGGAAGTTATTCCTTTTCTTCAATTACAGAACGGAGAAAGCGACCACGTCTTTACCCTGGTTGCAAAAGATAATCTGGGGAAGGTCAATGATCCTATTTCCCTGAATATCAGAAGTCTTGAAGCTGCATTCAGCCTGCAGGAACCCACTCCGGTAGCTGTAGGAAGTACATCGGCCATTATTCCTGTAATATTGGACGGAGATATTTCCAAGCTGAAGATCAGTTACATGAGTGATTTCGGAAGCTGGATAGAATGTTCTAACTTATCGGTCGTATCGAATACAGACAATAGTTATGAGATCAAAGCCGACATACAGGCAGGCAATACGTCCAAGCGCGTAAAAGCATCGTATATGAACGACAGGAAGGTTTCGAACGAAGTGATACTGAAAGTCATAACTCCCGAATACTCTTTATCGACATCGACCGAAGACAGCTGGGCTACTAAAGTAAATATTAAAATAACCACAAATACCGAATACGAAGATATTGTAAATAAATATTTAACAATATATAGTAAGACCGGAACCGGAAACTGGACAAAAGCAACTACCGTTAAAAACGGTACGACAATAACTGTAACAGGACTTACTCCTGCTACTGCATACAGTTTCAAAGGTACATGTACCGATGGTGTAAGCAATACTGTTTTCTCTCCGGAGATCACTGCGACGACCGAAGCCGCTCCCAATCTGCCGAACGGGAACTTTGAAAACTGGACAGAATGGTTATCCAAAGAAATAAATCTGGGCGGTAAATATTCCGATATTTCCGTTAGCTGGACGGCTATTTTCGATAAAACGACCCTTTCATCACAAAATCCTGACGGATGGGCAACCGTTAATAGTAAAACCGTACCGTCCGGAGCCAGCAATTCCTGGTTTATGGTTCCCTCCACATTACAAGCCGAAGGTGCGAATGGCAAAGGAGCATTGATCCGCAGCGTAGCATGGGATAACAACGGCAGTGATCCTGACAGGGCTTATTCTAAAGGTGGTAAAAACAGTCCTAAAAGCATAGCCATGAGATCGGCCGGAAAATTATTTTTAGGTTCATACACCTGTACCCACTCCGGAAACGGAATATCGGACGAAACGTATACCGAAGGATATGAATTTACGTCACGTCCTTCCGAACTTACCGGAATGTACACTTATACGGCCAAAGGAGATGATACCAACGGGACCGCACATGTAACGATAGAAAACCGGGACGGCGGCGCAACGACGGTGCTGGCCGAAAAGCGAATAGCCCTTAATCCCGTATCATCGTTCACGAAATTCACGATACCATTAAACTATACTAATACGGAGCTCAAAGCTACGCACATAAAAGTAATGTTCACATCCTCCAATAAATCATCTTATGATCAAGCAGATGAAACAAGCAACATACAAACGGCCAACAACGATGCTGTAAATATTTGTACATCCACAGGCAGTGAACTTTGTATAGACGATTTAACTTTTGACTATAAATAACGGTAATTGAAATATATATGAAAAAGACTATTTGGATTCTATTTATAAGCGCCGTTTCAGCCCTCGTACTTTCTTCGTGCGACAGGGAAAAACTGACATATGACGAGCCGGCTCCGGAAGTAAAGACAACAGGACAGCTCAACCTGAAATCCATGAAGGTAAATTATCAGGATAATTCCGAAGCAGTACAATCTGCGCCTGCATCAATAAAAAATATTTTAAAAGCTACATCCGCAGTAAGTACATCTTCTTTTATTGTAAAAGTACTGAACAGCGACAACGTAGAACAAGGGAAATGGATATATAGCGCCATGCCCGAAATCATTACTCTCAAAACAGGCAGTTATAAAATTGCCGTTTACTCTCAGGAAGAAGTTCAGTCCGAATGGGAGGCACCTTACTACTATGCAGAAAAAGATTTTGTGATCACCGAATCGTCCATCACAAATATAGGAACGCTTCTCTGTACTTTACACAATATTAAGGTTACTGTTACCTATGATGAAAAACTAAAAGCTCTTCTCGGAGAAGACTGTACAGTAAACATATCTATCGGTAAAGGACAACTGAAATTCTCAAAAGAAGAGACACGCGCCGGATATTTTAAGGCTGAAAAAGAAGAAAACGTATTGACAGCCGAATTTTCAGGCACAGTAGACGGCGAGACTGATGTTCAGTTATATAAAGTTTTTACCAGCGTTAAGGCCGGACAACACAGAATCGTTAAATTCACATTGAAGGATACCGACAACAGCAGCAATCAGGAAGAAGGCAGTGCCTCCGCCGGAATTACACTCGATGCATCATGCACGATCATCGACAAGAATATAAGCGTGGACGCAGGAGAAGAAATAATTCCGGACGATCCCAAACCGGAACCAGAACCGGAACCAGAGCCGGAACCGGATAACGCTCCTTCTATTACCGGAAAAGATTTCGATATAAACAAAGCTCAAAAAACCTCCGAGCTATCCACCGTAATCGTTCTTGTCAGTTGTCCCGAGGGTGAAACCGTTACAGGAATGACCGTCGATATAAAATCGCCAACCCTGACACCGGAAGAATTAATTAATGTAGGACTTAATTCCCATCTCGACCTCGTGAATCCCGGAGAACAAAAACAAGGATTGATAGACCTGGGACTTCCGTGGGGAGACCAGGTAAAAGGACAGAATAATTTAAAGATGGATATCAGCCAGTTTGTCCCGCTGTTATCTCTTTTAGGACCCGGTACTCATAAATTCGAGATAAAAGTAATTTCCAGCTCCGGTCAATCTGCAATAAAAACATTAACCCTCGTAACCGAATAAAACAATGAAAAGAAATATAAAAAACATTCTTGCCTTCGGATTACTATCAATGGGATTATTTACCTCCTGTACGCAGGAAAATAAATGGTTGTCCGGAGAAGGAAAACTAAACCTGAAAGTCAAAGTCACCGGAGACGTGAATATCATAAACCGGTCAAGAGCAAAAGCAGTTTCTACCATCGAAGACAGCTGCAAAATATACATCCGGAACGAAAAAGGACTCGTCCGTAAATATGTAGGCATCAACAATATTCCCGCCGAATTATGGCTGGTTACCGGAGATTACCGGGTAGAGGTCATTGCGGGAGACTCCGTAAGCGCTGCATTCAATACACCATATTACAAAGGTAGCTCTCCATTCACCATTACTCCGAATGAGGTAGCGCAAACATCGGTTACCTGCAAAATAGCCAATACGCTGGCCGAAGTTATTTTCGCTCCCAGCGTAAATAACGTGTTGAAAGATTATCACGTAACCGTATTCACAAGTTCGGGCAGCCTTACGTTCGACTCGACGACTGCCGATTTGATTGGTTATTATATGCTCAACGGTAATGAAACAGACCTGGGATGGAGTCTCGAAGGCATAAAAGGCGACGGGACCCCTTACACACAGGCCGGAATGATCAAAAATGTAAAAGCTACCACAAAATACAAAATGACATTCAACTACTCCGAAGAAGATTATCACGACGGAGGAGCTATTCTGGATATTCAGGTAGATGAAACAACCCTGGATATAACCGACGAAATAGTCATCGCAAAAAGACCTGAAATATCGGGTAACGGGTTTAATATAGCATCTCCCGTTTATTGTGAAGTAGGTATAGGTAGTGCCGTATCGGTCTGGATCAATGCATCGTCCGAATTGAAAAATCTGGTACTATCCTGCGATAAGTTTACTTCGCTGGGACTTCCGGTCAATGAATTTGATTTCATCACCATGACACCGGACGCATACAACACCGTATCATCTTTAGGAATAAGTCTTAAACGTGCATATAATGAAGAAACAGATCAAGACAATGCCAAAGTAATTTTAAGCGAACCATTTATCCAGAGCCTGCCGGAAGGACAATATTCTGTCCGGATTTCAGCGACCGATTCCAACAATAAGAATCAGACGGCCACGCTTAATATTACTATTTCGGATGCAACAGTAATGACCAACCCCGTAGTTTCGCATGAAGTATGGGCTACCCGTGCTACATTAAGGGGCAGCAAACTGAAAGAGACGGACAAACCTCTCCAATTCAACTATCGTATCGTGGGTGAAACTAACTGGACAACCGTCGATGGAATATTAGGGCCGAATGGTGAATTTACGGCGAACATCACAGGATTGATACCGGGTAAAGAATACGAGTATCAGGCTAAAGCCGGAGATGTAATTTCATCCGTTACACAAACATTCAAAACAGATGCCGCACCTCAATTACCGAACAACAGTTTCGAGAACTGGAGTAAAGGGGATAAAGACGTAGCTCTCATATACGGGACAGGAGAAAGCATGTTCTGGGACAGCGGTAACCACGGTTCCATAACAATGGGCGTAAACGTAACGGAATATGACGATACGACTTTCCATAGCGGAAGATACTCTGTCCGGCTTAAATCCCAGTTTGTAGGTATTTCCGCTTCAATCGGAAAATTTGCAGCAGGGAATCTGTTCTCCGGAAAATTCGCAGGAATGAGCGGAATGGACGGAAATCTCGATTTCGGTCGGAAATTCACAGCCCGCCCAGCCAAATTGAAAGGCTACTTCCGCTATAACGCCGGTATCGTGGATAAAGCGAATATCAGTAAAGTACCCGATATGCCTAACGGTAGTACAGATATAGGACAAATATTTATCGCGCTGGGTGACTGGGATGCTCCGGTAGCTATTTCTACGGCAGGGCCCAAATTATTTGATAAAAACGACAGCCATATTATTGCTTACGGAGAATTGCTCCAAACCACAAATACGCCGTGGACAGAATTTACCATTACTCTGGATTACCGTTCTTTGGAACGCATACCCAAATATATTATAGTAGTAGCTTCGGCAAGCAAGAACGGTGATTATTTCGTAGGCAGCACCAAAAGCACCATGTGGCTGGATGACTTAGAATTAATTTATGAATAACAAACAAAAGATAATCCTTATCCTTTCGTTGGTCATGGGCGTGATATGCGCTCATGCCCAGCGATTTGACAGAGGAATAGAACAACATACGTTCGTTCCCAAAGGCCAATGGACATTGGGCAGCTCCATTTCCTATTCAGAATATTCTTTCGATAACTACAAATTTCTGATTATCGAAGGCATTAACGGAAGCGGATATTCTTTTAAAATAAGCCCTGTATTATGCTACACATTTAAGGATAACATGGCTGCCGGAGGACGTTTCAGATACAATCGCTCACTGAACCGCATTAACAGTGCCGATGTAAAAATAGACGATGATCTCAATTTCAATGTAGACAATTTGTATGTACTGAGCCATAGTTATTCCGGAATAGCGATTCTGCGAAATTATATCAGCTTAGGCTCCAGTACACGTTTCGGATTATATAACGAAATACAGCTCACATTAGGAGGAGGCCAATCTAAACTGGTCAATGGAAAGGGCGATTCTCTTACAGGTACTTTCGAAACATCATTCGACGCCCAGATAGGTATGTCTCCGGGGCTTATAGCGTTCATCAACAACTTCACGGCTGTCGAAGTAAGCGTAGGTGTACTAGGATTCAATTACAGTAAAGTGCGCCAGGTAACCGACCAAGTACAGTTTGGGGAACGGAATTCGAGTTCGGCAAATTTCAGGATCAATCTATTTTCTATCGGCTTAGGCATCGCATTTTATCTATAATACTTTTTCGGTTTTGGTAAAAACGATATTTAAAATATTTCTTTCGATATTCTTATGCCTGACATTTTCCGGCATACCTGCAACATGGGCCAATACTCCGGTAACGATTCCGGAAAAAATATCCGTATCCATATCCGAAAACGATTCCCTCAGTACCGATACCTATTCTCAGACTCTCATTATCTCGGAACCGCCTCAGGGACGCTTCAACAGAGGTATCTTCAATTATCTTTTCATCCCTAAAAAACAATGGTTCATCGGATTGAGTGCCTCATTAGGCCAATTCAACAGCAAGGACAGCCAATTGCTCATCTTTTTCAAAGAATTCGACTGTCATGGTTATTCCATGAGCATAAACCCTTTCATCGCTTATTGTTTCAAGAATAATAACTGTCTGGGAGTAAAGTTCGGCATAGGACGTTCACAAGGGGTACTGGACAATATCACCATGGATTTGGGAGAAGACCTCAACTTCACGATAAAAGATATGTTGCTGGAATCGGAAAGTTTATCTACGGTATTTTTCCACAGGGGATATGTGGGGCTGAGTACGAACAAGAGATTTGCTCTTTTCAACGAAACGTTCCTTTCGATCAACAGCGGTACAAGCCGTTTCAAGAGAGGTAGCGAAGAAAGTCTGAACGATGCAAAAACCACCTTCTCCGAAATCCAGCTGGGATTAAACCCGGGATTCTGCGTATTCATTATGAACAACATCAGCACCGAAGTCTCTTTCGGAGTACTGGGATTGAAATACCGTAAAGAAAAACAACAGGATAATAACGGTGAGACAGGATCTTACCATACCAACGGAGCTAATTTCAAAATCAATATTTTCAATATCAGTTTTGGTATGACCATTCATATATAGACATGAACATGATAACTAAAAACAACTACACAGCGTTATTCTTTATGTGGATACCGATTCTATTAATCGGATTTACTTCCTGTCTGGAAAACGATATTCCTTATCCGCGAATCAAAGCGCAAATATTGAAATTAGAAGCTAAAGGGCAAATCTCCCCGGCCGTTATCGACAATGAAGCCGGTATGGTAATACTCACCCTTTCCGATACGGTAGATTTGCGCCATGTTACCATAACATCTGCCGAAATCACCGAAGAAGCCCGCGCTTCATTCCGGCTGGACTCCGTACTGAATCTTTCAAAACCGTTGAAAGTAATACTCTCCATATATCAGGACTATCCCTGGACCATCATTGCCAAACAATCTATTGAACGCGCATTCGAAGTAGAAGGACAAATAGGAGAATCTATTATAGATGAAGATAACCATAAAGCAATCGCTTTCGTAGGAAAAGACGCCAATTTAAAACAAATAAAAATAAAAAAACTGATTTTAGGTCCATCGTCCATTACGACGATACGCCCGGCTATTGAAATGCTGCAGGATTTCACAAACAAGAAAACCGTAGTTGTCACCTACAGGGACATCATGGAAACCTGGGACTTGCTGGTGGTACGTTCTTCCAGCGACGTATCAACAAACCGGGTAGATGCATGGACACATGTAGCATGGCTGTCGGGCACAGGATTGGAAGGTGCCGATAACGGATTTGAATATAAAGAAAGCGGCGAATCGGAATGGAACAAAGTTCCTCCCGCATGGATGATCGAAACCGGAAGCAGTTTTAAAGCACGCCTGATAAATCTGAAAGAAAAAACCACGTATGTATGCAGAGCATTCTCAAACGGACAATACGGAAATGAAATAAGCTTCACAACCGAAGCTGCGGCTCTTCTTACGGATGGCAGTTTCGACAACTGGCATAAAGCCGGGAAATCATGGAATCCCTGGATCGAAGGAGCTACTTCCTTTTGGGATACCGGTAATGACGGAGCCGCTACTTTAGGGGAGAGCAATACTACTCCCTCCGACGATATCTGGAATGGAAAAAGCACAGGAAAAGCAGCCAGCCTGGCAACAAAATTCGTAGGAATAGGTTCCATCGGAAAATTAGCCGCCGGAAATATGTTTATCGGCGAATTCGTAGGAGTGGATGGAACTAACGGTATTCTGGCGTTAGGACGCCCGTTCACCCATTGTCCCACCCGGATGAAAGGTCATTTCAAATATACAACCAAACCTATCAATTACGCCTCATCCGAATTTACGTCACTTAAAGGACATCCCGATACATGCAGCATATACATCGCCCTGGGAGACTGGGATAAACCGGTAGAAATACGCACGAAGCCTTCGAATCAGAAATTATTCGATAAAAACGATTCGCACATCATAGCTTATGCCGAAATGAACTGCGGAGAAAACGTCAGCACCTATCAGGACTTTACACTGGAGCTGGATTACAGAACTACTTCCCGTAAACCCAAGTACATTATTATCGTAGCCTCGGCAAGCAAATACGGAGATTACTTTACAGGAGGCTCGGGTAGCGAACTTATCATAGACGAATTCAGTCTTGAATACGATTATTAAAATAATTATCATAAATACACAGGGCGGAGACTTTATAAAATCTCCGCCCTGTGTATTTTATATCCTGATTGATTTATATTCAGAACCGGTTAATAATCCCGCTTATTTCCCGGACAGATTCCAAAGAAAGGTTACCTGCCATAGGAAGGCTTAATTCCTCTCGTGATAATCTTTCCGCCACAGGAAAAGATAATAAGTTATATTCACGGTAGCATTGCTGCTGGTGCGGAGGAATAGGATAATGAATCAAAGTCCCTACCCCTTGAGTTGTTAAATATTCTTGTAATTCGTCCCGCCTGCGACAACGCAAAGCGTAAACATGGAATATATGTTCGCCCGGACTACCCGGTTCGGGAGTCATCACACCAGGGTGATCTATACACTTATTATATTCTGCGGCAACTACGGCTCTATGTCTGTTCTCTTCATCGAGATATTTCAGCTTTACCGACAAAAAAGCAGCTTGTATTTCATCCATCCGGCTATTCAAACCCCGATATATATTCACATATTTTTTGGCCGATCCATAAAAAGCCAATGTCCGTACCACATCTGCCAGTTCTTTATCGTCCGTAGTAACAGCCCCGGCATCACCCAGAGCCCCCAGGTTTTTTCCGGGATAAAAACTGTTTCCGGCAGCGTCTCCCAAAGCTCCGGTCCGGAACTTTCCGGAAATACCCGGAACGGAAGATACGGCTCCCATAGCCTGGGCATTATCTTCTATGATCTTGAGCCCATAACGGGCAGCCAGTTCTTTCAACTCGCCGCTCCAGCAGGCCCTGCCATATAAATGAACCGTCATAACAGCTTTTGTACGAGAAGTAATAGCACGTTCTATAAGAGACATGTTCAGATTGAATGTACTCTCCGACGGTTCTACGAATACAGGAACAAGACCGTTGTCCGTTACCGCCAGCACCGAGGCAATATATGTATTGGCTGGAACTATCACCTCATCCCCGGGAGCCATGCTCCCCAACTCTATATAAGCCTTAAGAATAAGGCGTAATGCATCCAGGCCGTTTCCCACCGCTACCGCATAATCACAGGATAAATAACGGCACAGCTCCGCCTCAAAACGAGCGACACGCTCACCTAACAGATAACGGCCGGATTCTATTACTTCCGAAGCTGCCTGTTTAAGTTCTTCGAAATAAGGAGTATTTGTTTCCTGTAAGCTCAGAAATGGATATTTCATCATTTATTTCTCATTTTCAAAAAATCCTCGTAATCACGAATATAATCCGCTTCATCATAAAAACCGGAAGCTAATACCAAAGTTACGGCACCGGAAGAAAAATTATTCAGTTCACTCCATATACCGGGTTTTACCCACAACCCGTAATAAGGCCTGTTAAGCGTTACCGTCTTGCGGTCAACGCCGTCATCTATTACGACGTCAAAACTTCCGCTTACCGCTATAATGAACTGATGCAACTCATAATGAGAATGTCCTCCCCTCTCTTCACCGCCCGGTACATCATAAAGATAAAAAACTCTTTTCACCTCGAACGGCAAGGTTATATTATTTTCAACAACGGTAATGCTTCCGTTGGGATGTGTATGTTTATCCAAAGTAATTACGGGACAATCTTCTACCGTTACTTTCCTTTCCTGCATATTATAAAACCGATTTACGATAAGTTTCAAAATCTTCTATATAATCCTCCGCATCATAGAATGTCGATGAAAGTACAAGAGCTAAAGAATTGGTCGAAAAATTATCTATCTTTCTCCATATCATAGGAGGGACATAAATTCCATAATAAGAACGGGACATATGAAAACGTTTTTCTTCCTTGCCGTCGTTCAGAACCACATCGAAACTACCGGAGAGCGCAACGATAAACTCTCGTTGTTCCTTAAAAGCATGCCCGTTCCTGTATTTTCCCCCGGGAACATCGTATATCCAGTAGGTACGCACAATATCGAAAGGGATATGGTGCGAACTCTCTATAAAGGACAGATTCCCCCGTCGGTCCTCTATTTTAGGCAGTTCAATTATCCGAGCATCACTCAATTTCATGATTCGCCAATTTTATAAGATACTGTCCGTACTGGTTCTTCTCCATAAGCTGAGCCTGTTCCAGCAGCTCTTCCCGGGTAATCCAGCCCATCCGGTAAGCGATTTCCTCCAACGACGCAACTTTAAGCCCTTGCCTGTGCTCTATTGTTTCGATAAAATTAGAAGCCTCATACAGCGATTCATGTGTCCCTGTGTCGAGCCACGCGAAACCTCGTCCCATCAATTGTACCTGGAGAGACTCTTCTTGCAGAAACGTTTGATTGACCGACGTTATTTCCAATTCTCCCCGGGCCGAAGGTTTCACCCGGCGGGCTGTTTCGATAACCCGGTTCGGATAAAAATAAAGACCTACTACTGCGTAATTGGAACGGGGATGTTCTGGTTTTTCCTCTATGCTCAAGGCCTGATTAGATGCATCGAACTCCACTACGCCATACCGTTCGGGATCATTCACCCTATAGCCGAAAATAGTCGCTTTTCCCTTCTCGGCATCCGCTACGGCACGGCGCAGCATCTGGGAAAATCCCTGACCGTAAAATATATTATCGCCCAGCACCAGACATACAGTATCTTCTCCGATGAAATCCTCCCCGATCAGAAAAGCCTGAGCCAATCCGTCAGGAGAAGGCTGTTCGGCATATTCAAAACGAACTCCGAACTGTGAACCGTCTCCAAGCAAGCGGCGGAAACCGGGCAAATCGACCGGCGTACTGATAACGAGGATGTCGCGTATCCCCGCCAGCATAAGCACCGAAACCGGATAATAAATCATAGGTTTGTCATACACCGGCAGCATTTGTTTCGAAATACCACGTGTAATAGGATACAAACGAGTACCGGCCCCCCCGGCTAATACAATACCTTTCATTTTATAGTTTTCTATATCGGTAACAAACGTTTACCGTTTGTCATACATGAGTTCATAATATTTTTGATAATCTCCGCTTACAACTTCATTCACCCAATCCTGATGTTCCAAATACCAGCGTACGGTTTTTTCTATCCCTTCGGTAAACGGTGTTTCAGGATACCAGCCCAATTCCCGGGCTATTTTAGAAGGATCGATGGCATACCGCATGTCATGTCCGGGCCTGTCTCCAACATAAGTAATAAGGTCATAATTTATATTTTCCGGATCTGTTTTCAAAACTTTCCGGTACTCCGGTTCTTCCCGCATAATACGGGCTATGATATCTATAGTCAGTTTTACTATATTGATATTCTGCTCCTCGTTGAATCCACCGATATTATAGACTTCCCCTATACGGCCGTCGTTCAACACCAGGTCGATGGCCTTGGCGTGATCCGTCACATAGAGCCAATCCCTCACATTTTCGCCTTTTCCATATACAGGCAAAGATTTTCCTTCTAAAATATTTTTGATAATCAACGGAATAAGTTTTTCAGGAAAATGATATGGGCCATAATTATTAGAGCAACGGGTAATATTCACCGGCAAACCATAGGTTTCATGATAAGCCCGTACAAAAAGGTCGGCACTGGTTTTGGAAGCCGAATACGGGGAACGCGGGTCCAGTCTTGTCTCCTCTGTAAAAAAACAGGTTCCGTAAGTATGGATATTCCTACGCCCTTTAACGACCTTCCTCACATCTTCATCTGCGATATCCAACGGTTGTGGTTCGGCATAATCCTTGGGCAAAGAACCATAAACCTCATCGGTCGATACCTGCAGGAATTTTTTCCCATCCTTGTAGAGGAGATTCCCTCTTTCATCCTTTCCTTGGAGCCAGGCTTTCCGGGCACATTCCAGCATATTCTGCGTGCCTAATATATTCGTTTCCAGAAAAAGCTGTGGTTCTGTTATACTCCGGTCCACATGAGATTCCGCGGCAAAATTAACTACATAGTCTATATCATGCGAAGCAAATATATCATTTACAAGACCGGCATCTTTAATATCACCTTTGACAAATTTTACACGGCAGTCGTTCAATTCTTCCCGTATGGTTCCCAGATTTCCGGCATAAGTGAGCTTATCCAAAACCACTACGAATATATCTTTTCCATATTTTTCCAGCAGATATTTCAAGAAATTAGCCCCTATAAATCCGGCAGCACCCGTAACCAAATATGTTTTCATCGCAAACTTGTTCTAATTTCCGCGCAATTTACAAAATATTTTCAATTTTACTTCTTGCCTTTCTTCTAAAATAAGGCGTAAACAGACAATTTTTCCTAACTTTACGCCCCAAACTCAAAAAAGACTATTTATGATATCTGTAGACGGATTAACTGTCGAATTCGGCGGAACAACTCTATTCCAGGATGTTTCGTTCGTAATTAATGAGAAAGACCGTATCGCGCTTATGGGGAAAAACGGGGCCGGAAAATCTACCCTGCTCAAGATACTTGCCGGAGCACGTACTGCTACACGCGGTAATATATCGGCACCCAAAGACACGGTAATCGCATATCTCCCCCAACATTTAATGACGGAAAATTTCCGTACGGTTTTCGAAGAAACATCACAAGCATTCGCCCATTTATTCGAGATGGAACAGGAGATAAACCATCTCAATGAAGAACTTGCCACCCGTACCGATTATGAAAGCGAAAGCTATTATGCCCTGATAGAACAAGTATCCACTCTAAGTGAAAAGTTCTACTCTATAGATGCTGTCAATTACGAGGAAGATGTAGAGAAGATATTGCTGGGACTCGGCTTTAAAAGAGAGGATTTCACACGACCTACCAGCGACTTCAGCGGAGGATGGCGTATGCGTATAGAGCTTGCCAAATTATTGTTGCAACGACCTGACGTACTTTTGCTGGACGAACCGACCAACCACCTCGACATAGAATCGATACAATGGCTGGAAGACTTTCTTATCAACAGTGCCAAAGCCGTAATAGTCATTTCACACGACCGCGCTTTTGTGGACCACATCACCACCCGTACTATCGAGGTCACTATGGGACGCATTTACGATTATAAAGTGAATTACAGCAAGTACCTGGAATTAAGAAAAGAACGAAGGGAACAACAGCAAAGAGCCTATGACGATCAGCAAAAGATGATAGCAGATACCAAGGAATTTATAGAGCGGTTCAAAGGTACATATTCCAAAACCCTACAGGTGCAGTCCCGCGTAAAAATGCTGGAGAAACTGGAACTGGTCGAGGTAGACGAAGAAGACACATCGGCCTTAAGGCTTAAATTCCCGCCGTCACCCCGTTCCGGAAATTATCCGGTCATTGCCGAAAACGTTAGCAAGAGTTACGGAGATTACAATGTATTCAGGAACGCCAGCTTCATGATAGAGCGAGGACAGAAAATAGCTTTCGTAGGTAAGAACGGAGAGGGAAAATCCACTCTTGTCAAATGCATCATGGGAGAAACAGACTATCAGGGAAACCTGACACTGGGCCACAATGTACAAATAGGATATTTTGCCCAGAACCAGGCATCTTTACTGGACGGGGAACTCACCGTTTTCCAGACCATAGACGATGTGGCGAAAGGAGATATTCGAACCAAGATACGGGATCTTCTGGGAGCTTTTATGTTCGGAGGAGAAGAATCGACAAAAAAAGTAAAAGTACTTTCCGGAGGAGAACGTACACGGCTGGCTATGATCAAACTTTTACTGGAGCCTGTAAATCTTCTTATTCTGGATGAGCCAACCAACCATCTCGACCTCAAAACCAAAGATATATTGAAAAGTGCTCTGAAAGATTTTGACGGTACTCTCATCGTCGTTTCGCACGACAGGGATTTCCTGGACGGACTCGTCACAAAAGTCTATGAATTCGGAAATAAAAAAGTCACCGAACATCTGTGCGGCATTTACGAATTCCTGGAAAAAAAGAAGCTGGACAGTTTACAAGAACTGGAAAGGAAATCATAAAAAGTTTCTTTTATAAACAAAAACTAAAGCGTGATATTTTTAATATCACGCTTTAGTTTTTCACAACAACGGCAAATGAGTGCTATTTAAGAGCCTTCATCACCGCATCGTAATCCGGTTCATGCGTGATCTCCGGAACCAGTTCTTCGTAAATAATCTTTCCGTCTTCGCCAATCACCACAACGGCACGAGCCAGCAATCCGGCCAAAGGCCCATCAACCATTTCCACCCCGTAATTCTTGGAGAACTCGGGAGAACGGAATGCGGAAGCCGCAATAACATGATCAATACCTTCCGTCGTACAGAAACGGGCCTGCGCAAACGGCAGGTCTTTGGATATAGCCACGACCACCGTATTTTCAAGACGAGAAGCCATTTCGTTAAATTTACGTACCGATGTAGCACATACCGAAGTATCCAGACTCGGAAAAATATTCAGTACGATGCGTTTCCCTTTCAGGTCGTGACAATAAAGTTCGCTTAAGTCCGAACGGGTCAATTTAAAACAAGGAGCTTCGCTTCCTGTGGACGGTAATGTCCCGTATGTATGAACAGGAGTACCCTTAAATTTTATTGTTTCCATAATTTATTGATTTTGAATGTTATTTATTTTCTTTAATTTTCAATTTTTCTAAAACTCCCGACAATGTATTTCCTATCCCGGGACTATACCCTATCACAACTTCCGAAACAATACCGCCCGGAGTTACGATAAAGAAAGACGGATATCCGGTGACTCCGTACCGCCCGGCCACCGAAGATGCTCCGCAAAGAATATTCTCACCTCCCGGTTGCTGTGAAACGGCATCGCCAAAACTACCCGGATCGGTTTCGCAGAAAAGTACGGCGGACTGCAATTCCGGCCGGAACCTTTCGATTACGGGTTGCAGCTCGGCCCATTCGGTCTTACTGGCCTCCCCGCTCGTATCCAGGAACAAAAGAATTACCGGCCTCTCCGACTCTTCCCTCAACGAAAACCAGCGCGTATCGTCATATACCGGAAGTGAAAAAACAGGAGCCCGTTTTCCTCTGAGGGATTCGGCCCTATATGAACTTTCCCGATACCGGCCCATGATATCTCCATATTGCTGTAACAACATGGATTCATCAAAGAAACCGGTATCGAAAAGAGGAGCTGTATCATGACTGGTATAACGTACCGTAACCGTCTGTGAACCCAGATGGCCGGGATTGTTTTCAACTTCCCGGTAAACCGGTAAACCGCTGTTCTTATCAAATGCAAACAACATATTTCTCAATGTTTCACCGTTCAGGGTTTCCGTCACTTTCACCGCATTACAGCTTATGCCCGAAACGATCGTATCGGGATACCATTTTACAGAGGCCCGGTCATTCTGTAAAAAACCCTTTAGCTGCTTTCCTATCTCCATGGGCAAAAGCTCAAAGAACATACCCTGTTTCTGTACCCCCGGAAATACCCTGCCACCGGATCGTCGGCCCATAAAAGGTTCGGGATGCTCGTCAAAATGATATTCCCTGAACTTGTCATATTCGAAACGGTACAGGTTTCCGGTGTAATATAAGATAAATCCGGGGATTTCTACCGTATCTTTTTTTCCTGCAAAACGAAAAAAGTAATCATAACCGCACAGGGTATCGGACGGACTCTTCCGGCTTGACATCTCTACTTCATATTCCACCTCTTCATCGGTCATAGGCAAAGTCACGATAAAGTGTAAACCGCCTTTATAACTCTGTATCTTCATCAGATTAGAAAGTAACGTATCCGGAACCGTACCGGCTGAGACTATGAATTGTAACGGGATGATCGCGATTATGAAAAGGAGCCGTTTCATTGTGACGTAATTAAATGTGTTGTATGTTATAACAATCTACCATCCTTTTTTGTTCCGCCCAAAATAAAAAATCCCCGAATAACTCGGGGATTTTTTATTTATTTTATTAAATCCTTATACAGATAACCACCGGGATGATTCTTCCGGCTGAATCCCCCGGACAGAACAATATTTGAGCCGTTGTTCTTCGTCTATTTTTCCTATATGGAAATACCGGGACCGGGGATGTGCAATCATAATTCCCGAAACAGATGAGGCCGGATGCATGGCGCCATTCTCCGTCAGCGATATATCCACACGGCTGTAATCCAATATCCGGTCAAAAAGGAAAGACAGAGAATGATCCGGCAACGAAGGATATCCCATAGCAGGACGAATACCGTCGTAATGTTCTTTCAGCAATTCCCGTACATCGAACTTTTCTTCGGGAGCATATCCCCACAAACGGGTCCGTATATGATAATGCAGATATTCCGTAGCGGCTTCCGCAAGCCTGTCGCTTAAAGATTGCAATAACAAAGCAGAATAATCGTCTCCCGACCGTTTATAATTGTCTATAATGGAAGCTATCTGCGTTCCGGCCGTTACCGCAAATAAACCGACATAATCGGTACGTCCGCAGGTATCGGGCATAACAAAATCATTCAAAGCGAAATAACTGGCTTCCGCATCTCTTTTATCTGCCTGTTGTCTCAGGCACGGAATATCGAACACTCCATTCTCCGTTTTTAAAACGATAGAACTTTCCGAAGAGTTAGCTTCATATATCCCATATATAGCCTTGATAGAATCACCGGCAACTTCCTGGACATGATCCAGCATACGGTTAGCTTCTTTGAACAGCTGCATGGCTTCGGCTGCTTTGGCCCTGTCAGCCTCAGGAAAAGAGGCCAGCCAGGAAGCCTTGCAATGGTCGCATCCGTCCATCTGCGACAAGGATGCGAAAGCCGCATTCATATTCCAGGCGGTAAAAAAATACCGCCAGTTTATAAGCTGCCGCACGTCTTTCACCGTTATATCTTCATACAAGGCAGGTCCGGCTGCTTCCGGTTTTTTGGGAGTATAATCCGTCCAGTCTATCCGGGGGGCACGTGCCGCTGCTTCGGACAGGGGCAAAAGCCGGGGCGCTTCTCCCACCGACTCCCGAAGCCGTTCTTGTTCTTCACACAACTGCAGGATATATCCCTCCCTTGTTTCAGGATTTATCAACTGTGCGGCAATAACCGGATTTTGCGCGGCATCTTTTACATGAATGACCGGATGGCTGTAACACGGCGCAATCTTCACCGCCGTATGCAGTTTAGACGTAGTAGCTCCGCCTATCATCAGCGGGACGCTCAATCCCGCCTTTTCCATTTCTCCGGCTACGTGGCACATCTCTTCAAGGGAAGGAGTTATAAGGCCGCTCAATCCCACAAAATCCACATTCTCTTCCTTTGCTTTCTTTATTATATCCTCGGCCGGAACCATAACTCCCATGTCCACCACATCGAAATTATTACAGGAAAGAATCACCGAAACGATATTTTTCCCTATGTCATGGACATCTCCCTTCACGGTAGCCAGCAAAAATTTTCCGGCCTTAGCCGAGGCGGAATCCGATTTTTCCTGTTCTATATATGGTTGTAAAATAGCTACGGCACGTTTCATGGTACGAGCCGTTTTTACGACCTGGGGCAAGAACATTTTCCCGGCGCCGAAAAGTTCTCCCACCTTGTTCATTCCGGCCATTAACGGTCCGTCTATTACCTTAAGGGCTTTTCCGTATTTCTTCACCGCCTCTTCCAGGTCTGTTTCCAATCCATCGGCATGACCTTTTACCAAAGCATATTCCAGTCTTTCTTCCAGCGACATCGAAGCTCTTTCATCCGCTACGCCGGCAACTTTACCGCCGCTTTTATCCTTCAGCTCCCCGGCCAGTTCTATCAACTTTTCAGTAGCATCCGGACGGCGGTTCAGGACCACGTCTTCTATACAGGTAAGAACTTCGGAAGGAATATCATCATAAACGACCGCCGCAGAAGGATTGACAATCCCCATATCCATTCCGGCCGCAATGGCATGATACAGGAATACGGCATGCATCGCCTCCCGGATATAGTTATTTCCCCGGAACGAAAACGAGAGATTACTGACTCCTCCGCTCACCTTGGCTCCCGGCAGGTTCTTTTTTATCCACGCCGTAGCTTCTATAAAATCCACACCGTAATTGCGGTGTTCGTCTATTCCGGTAGCTATAGCCAGAATATTCGGGTCAAAAATAATATCGTTAGGATCGAATCCGGCTTTATCCACCAACAAGCGGTAAGCCCTTTCGCACACTTCGATCTTACGGCCGAAAGAGTCAGCCTGTCCTTTTTCGTCGAACGCCATCACCACGACCGCAGCTCCGAGACGACGGATTTCCCGGGCGCGGGATAAGAATTTCTCTTCCCCCTCTTTCAGGCTTATAGAGTTTACTATGGATTTACCCTGAATACATTTCAACCCGGCAACGATAACTTCCCACTTGGAAGAATCCACCATGACCGGAACACGGGCTATCTCAGGTTCCGAAGCAATCAGATTAAGAAAGTTCACCATTTCGGCACGGGCATCCAGCATCGCATCGTCCATATTGATGTCGATCACCTGCGCACCGGCTTCCACCTGCTTCCTGGCTATCTCCAAGGCTTCTTCATATTTTTTTTCATTGATCAACCGTAAAAATTTGCGCGAACCGGCAACATTACATCTTTCTCCAACATTCACAAAATTATTTTCCAGCTTCACTTCCAGACGTTCAAGTCCCGAAAGCCACAAGACTCCGGAGGGTACCGCCGGAACATGGGGCATACCCCCCTCTATCAGGGCGGCATATTGCGCGATATGACCGGGAGAAGTTCCGCAACATCCTCCGATAATATTCACCAGACCTTCGTCCACAAATTCTTTTACCTGCTCCGCCATCATTTCGGGAGTTTCGTCGTACTGACCGAAACGATTGGGCAGGCCCGCATTAGGATACGCGCTTATGTAACAGGGAGCTATCGCCGCCAGCCTTTGAAGATAAGGTTTCATATCTCTGGCGCCGAACGAACAGTTCAACCCTACCGACAGAATACCGGCGTGCATGACCGAAGTCAGAAAGGCTTCCAGCATCTGTCCGGACAACGTGCGGCCGCCCTTGTCGGACAAAGTAACCGACAGCATAACGGGAACCGTAATCCCAGTTTCGGACATCGCCGACTGCGCAGCATACAGAGCCGCTTTCGCATTCAGCGTATCGAATATGGTCTCGATCAGCAAAGTATCCACCCCGCCTTCCAGCAACGCGCACATCTGTTCCTTATACGCGGCGGCCAGTTCATCGTAAGTGAGAGCCCGGTAGGCGGGATTATTCACATCGGGAGACATAGAACAGGTTTTATTGGTAGGCCCGACAGAACCGGCGACAAAACGCGGTTTATCCGGAGTCAGCGCCGTATATTTATCGGCAGCGGCACGGGCCACACGGGCAGCAGCACGGTTTATTTCAGTAACATAAACCTGCATACCGTAATCGGCCATAGAGACCGAAGTAGCGTTAAAACTGTTAGTCTCAATGATATCGGCTCCTATTTCCAGATAGGCCTCATGTATCTCCCCGATCACATCGGGACGGGTTATACATAAAAGGTCGTTATTTCCCTTAAGCTGCCCGGGAACATCTTTAAACCGTTCTCCCCGGTAATCGCTCTCTGTAAGTCCGTATCGCTGTATCATCGTGCCCATTGCGCCATCCAGCACCAAGATACGTTTTTTCAACTGCTCTTCCAATCTCATATTGTTATTTTATGGAAATACTAAATAATAAAAGAAACATTACCGGAATTTATTCTTCATCTTCATCCTCCGATTTTTTTCGGGAAGTCAAAGACTTTATTTTACCGGGATTCTTATTAATAAAATCTTTCCAGCTGTGATAAGCATTATCCAGCTGGGGACGATTGGTCTGATAATAATGACAAAGCGCGGCGGCCAGACCGTCCGTAGCGTCCAGCTGGGGCAACATATTCTCTTGTCGTATATGCAATATGCGCTGTAACATGGCGGCAACCTGCTCTTTTGTAGCACTGCCGTTCCCGGTTATCGACATTTTTATTTTCAGCGGGGCATATTCCGTAATGGGTATATCGCGGGATAATGCGGCAGCCATCGCTACACCCTGAGCCCGTCCCAGTTTAAGCATGGACTGCACATTCTTCCCGAAAAACGGAGCCTCTATCGCCATTTCATCCGGCAGATATTGTTCGATAAGTCCTATCACCCGCTCGAATATACGGCGAAGCCTCAGGTAATGGCTATCGTATTTATTCAACTGCAACACGCCCATAGCCAGCAGTTCCGGTTTGTTTCCCGCTATCCGCAGTACTCCGTAACCCATAACGTTGGTTCCCGGGTCTATACCTATTATGATTCGGTCGTTCTCCATCTTACAAATCAATCACCTCCAGTAAAGTAGTAAAACCGACCACCCGGTCGGCAAAGCGCCGTTTCATTTCTTCAGCCAGAACAAATCCACATTCTTCATACCAGCGATTCAGATGTCCGGTATCCGTCACATGGAATTGCAGCGAAAGGCTTATCCCACTGTCCTCGCTTTCCGACATCACCCTGCACAACTGAGGCTCGCTCAATTCTTCTCTCCGCAAGGCAGCCGGGATATAATCGGTCCTCAACCATACGATAAATGCTTCGGCCAAAGAAGCTTCCACATGATAGGTCGTATTATAGATAATCATGATGTTCCTTTTTTATCTTACAAAAGTAAAAAAAGTTTCCTGAAGTATTGCAGATTTTGGAAAATGAATATATCTTTGCCGACGCAAAAAGGGGTATTAGCTCATCTGGCTAGAGCGCGACACTGGCAGTGTCGAGGTGAGCGGTTCGAGTCCGCTATACTCCACGCGGTAGGGAAACCAAATAGTTGGTTTCCCTTTTATTGTTATATTCAATTTTTATTGCACGGTGTAATTTATATGAAATAACAACACAGACATTATAACACAATAAAAATAACAAATCTTTAAAGTCAACTTCATTACGAATGAAATTTCATATAATAAAAAAGCCATTACAATAGTTTTGTAACGGCTTTTTCGAATTACCTTTTCATTAATACCTATATCAAATCAACTTCAGCACCGGGAACATTGGCTATTTTCAAAAATATATCAATACCGGCCTTGTTCTATCCTGTATATATAAATTTCCCGCACCGATACCTGCCAAAGCCGCCAGTTTGTTTGCGTTAAATCCTTTTTTCCCGAAGCAGGCGGATTCTTGCTCCAGTTGTTTCGCGTTCTTCTCTTCGGTCACTTCCTCCATAGGGAAATGAGAAACCAACGGTTACATCGTTCCTCACATAACAAAATAAATCATTTTTGATTTATCATCAGAAAAATTTTGCTCAAACTGAAAAGCCAGCAAATCAGCTATACCTTGCTCCGGTTCCCAGGGAACAAGTAAAAAACGTTCCAAAATAAAAGCTATCATCATTAGGCACAATGATATGAATCTCTGTTTCATTTACAAATTCCACAAAAGTTTTCATATTCATCTGTCGGTTTTTCTTGGTGTCACTGCATTTGAAAATCAAAATATTAATTGCGGCAAGGATATAACGATATTTTAAACGGACAAATACAACAATTCAGTTTGATTGATTCGTTTTGTTCTATTTCAGTTCAAAAGTTATTCTTATGTTTTCCTGACCTACGGCCGCCCCGAGCCCCGAAGGATCATCTATACTTCCTATCTTCGTATAGCTATAAGATGCAGGGAAGGTCTTATAAAAAAGGACCAGACAGCTACTGCCGTACAGCATCAGGTCTCCTGTAAGAATGGTTCCGGGACGTACGGGAGCCGCTGTCAAAGCTTCTGGAAGATAGAAATATTTTTCATTCCCGTTCAGCTCTGACATATTTACCGTTATCGGGAGCAAAGCCCTGAAAGCCCCGGCCGTCGCATTATCCGCCAGACTACCGCTGAAAACGGCGGTGCCGACGGTCATTTCAAATTTATTGCTCATATGATCCTCATGACCATCGTCGTTTCCAGATTCTCCGGGAGTTCCCGGCTGTTCGTCCCGCGACGGCAAATCCGGTAATTCCTTGCTGCATGAAACGAAACATACCGACAGTAATACCCACACCGTAAAAAGCGTTACAACAGGTTTCATCTTTATTTCAGATATGTTTTAAAGAAAGTATCCAGTTTATCAAACGGGATAAGCTCCACTCTATCGTAGAGATCGACATGTCCGGCCCCGGGAACGATATAAAGCTCTTTCGGTTCGGCAGCCAGTCGGTAAGCATCTTCACTGAATTCCCGCGAATGGGCATTCTCTCCCGTGATAAAAAGCAGGGGACGCGGCGAAATGGTTTCTATACTGGCAAAAGGATAGAAATTCATAAACTTCACATTGCTGCTCAGCGTAGGGTGCGTAGTACGTTCGGGAGACTCTCCTTCGGGGGTGAACTCGCCGCGCGGTGTGCGGTAGAATTCATAAAATTCACGTTCCACAGGACCAGACGCCGCAGTCAGTTCATGTACCGTCCCCCCTGTATAGCGGGTCTCACCGCCCAGAAATTCCACATAACGCTGTTCGGCAGCCTCGGCTATGATTTGTTTACGTTGTTCCAGAGTCAAAGAGCTGCCCAGCCCGCTACGGCTTGCCGTTCCCATATCGTACATGCTGACCGTGGCAACGGCTTTGAGGCGCGGATCTATTTTTGCCGCGCTGATAGCAAAACTGCCGCTGCCGCAAATACCTATAGCACCGATGGCGTTGCGGTCCGTAAAAAGACGCGTACCGAGAAAATCGGCTGCGGCACTAAAAGCTTCGGCATACATTTCGGGCGAGACCGCATTGCGGGGCTCACCTTCGCTTTCTCCCCAGTAAGGCAGGTCTATAGAAAGGGTAACAAATCCGCGTTCAGCCATTTTCGTAGCGTACAGGTTTGCGCTCTGCTCTTTCACCGCTCCCATCGGATGTCCAACGATAATAGCCGGATATTTCTTTTCCGCTCTCATACCCGCCGGTAAGAACAGGTTACCCGCCACTTTCATTTTATACTGGTTCAGAAAAGATACTTTCTCCGCGTTTACCGACGTACTTTTATAAAAATTATCCGCACCAGCCTGTGCGAAAGAAATACCTGTACCGAAGATAATAAAAACCATCTCTATTATAAACAAAATACGTTTCATACTCTTTTTATTTTAGTGATTAAAGAACTCAACATCAATTTGCCATACAAAAATACAGTAAAAAGAAAGTCTTTATTGTAGACAGATTACGGGTATGATTACCCGGATTACAGGTTTCCGTAAAACCCGGCAGCAAGTGTATCCAGATAGATCCCGACGGTGCGGCCCGGTTTACGAACCGGAGCCCTGCACCTCAGAATCACTATTAGATAAAAGGTTGTTTCTGTATTTACTCCGGGAAATTACCGGAAAGATTTGCGGAAAATCTCCACGCAATCGGCATGTCCCAGTTCACAGGGATTAGCCAGGAACAACCCTCCCATCGTTTCCCTGGCATTTTTCGCCAGCGTATCGAATTCACCGGGACCGATACCGTAATCGCTCATCTTCAGGTCCGCCACGCCACATGCTTCCTGCAGCTTTACCAGCATTGTGATAAAATCTTCCGGCCGGGCAGCTTCCGGCATACCCATTGTCCGAGCCATCCGCACAAAACGCTCGTCACACACATGTTTCTCTATAAAGAATTCGTAAAATGCCCGGGAAATCATAATCAGTCCCGCACCATGGGGAAGCTCCTGGTGGTATGCGCTCATGGCATGTTCCAGAGAATGTTCGGCGGTAGTGCTGCAAAAGGTCATCACTGCCCCGGAAAGGTTATTGGCGAACGCCATCCGTTCCCGGGCTTCCATGTCGTTCCCGTCCCTGACGGCGCGCGGTAAATATTCCGCGACATTCCCGATGGCAGTCAGTGCGTACATGTCGCTCATCAGATTCGCCGTTTTGGATATGTAACATTCCGTAGAATGGAATAAGGCATCGAAGCCCTGATAGGCGGTGAACCGGGTCGGTACGGTCTTCATCAGTTCCGGATCGACAACGGACAAGACAGGGAACAGCTCGTCATAGCCGCCGAAACCGATCTTTTCATTCGTTTCGTCATTGGTAATAACGCCCCACTGGTCCGCTTCCGAACCGGTTCCGGCCGTCGTTGTGATACATACCAGCGGCAGAGGTTTATTGCGCATAACCTCTCCTTTCCCCGTACCCCCGTGAATATAATCCCACACATCTCCCGGATGTACAGCCATGAACGCTATCGCTTTGGACGCGTCCATTACGCTTCCGCCGCCCAAGGCAACGATAAAATCGCAATCGTTCTCCCGTGCGAAAGCTGCACCGGACATTACGGCAGACCTTAAAGGGTTGGCTCCCACTCCGGCGAACACGGCCGTTTCCGCTCCGGCTTTTTTCAGTTCCGTTTCAACCCGTTCCAGATAACCGTTATCGATTACCGAACGCCCGTTGGAAATAACGATCATCGCTTTGCGTCCGGGCAACGGCTGCTTGTGCAATTCTTTTACCACACCGCTTCCAAACAATGTACGGGTAGGTATATAAATGCTAAAATTACTCATCCTTGTTTTCTTTATTTGTTTATTTGTTTATCTTTTTATATTCTTTTTCCCATCTCATAAGCTTCCGCCATGGCCGGATTACCTTGTATTTCTCCGGGATGCCATACACCTGTAGCCAGAATTCTTCCCTTTACCACCGGATTCTCCAGGCAATCGACAAATCCCATGAGATTATCAAACACGCGCATCAGGTTTTCCCGACCGTCATCACCCTCGGCCGCCGAGGCAATAAAATAAAACTCTTTACCGCTCATCTCCGCATAGGGTCCGCAACAGCGGTCGAGAAAAGTTTTCAACTGCGCGCTCATCGCATAAAAATAGACAGGGGTCCCGAGCACGATCACATCAGCCGCCAGCATTTTAGCGAAGATTCCGGCGGCATCGTCTTCCTGGGGACAAGGTTTCCTGCGCAGGCTGCATGTACTGCATCCGGTACAATAACCGATCTTCTTGTCACGCAAAAACACTTTCTCCGTTTTATTTCCGGCTTCCGCGGCCCCGCGCATAAATTCGTCGCAAAGGGTATCGGAGTTCCCCCCTCTACGGGGACTGGACGATAATATCAATACATTTTTAGCCATAATCTTTTTATTTTAAAAATTAAAATCGTTTTTTGTCAATCCCGGTATACGCCCTGTATCCCACCCGACCTCCCCGGGCACGTCGCTCTTTACTCCGGTAAGGCTCGTTCCCTTTTTTATCGCGGCACGGCTTCCGCCTCCATTTGTTTTTCCGGCCGCGCCGCACGAATTCTCAAAGCGACGAATACGATACTTACCGCCAGGAACATCAAAGAACCGAAAACGGAATACCGTGTACCGAAAAAAGTAATGAAAATACCGCAAGCTACCGCTCCCGCCGTCGTGCCCAGATTGGCGGAGAGCAAATAAAGCCCGTTTGCAAAATCCGGAGCTTCGGGAGCGGCATGAGTTATCATATACTGCATGGTATTCTGTCCGTATCCTGCCAAAATACCCAGAAAAAGAACGATAACAGCCATGACCGGAAGCCATGCGCCCAGAATGAACAGGCATATATAAAAGAACAGCAGGGTGAAAGGAAGGCTCATCATACTGCGCACAGGATTCAGGGCGAGCCGTTTTCCGGCGATCATATTTCCGATAATGTTCGCCAGCCCGTACACCAGCAAAAGTATGCTAATCACGTTATATGATGCCCCGGTCACCGATCCCAGGAAATCGGACATATAACTGAAAAAACCGAATAACGCCCCGTTTATGAGTGTAACGGCCAGAACCGAATACCAGGTCTCGTTTTTTTTCAGTACGCCAAGCTGCGTACCGTAAGAGAGTTTCTCCCGGACAGGCATAGAAGGAACAAAAAAAATAGTCGCCACGAAGACCAGCGCATTTACGGCGGTGAAGAAAAGCATTCCCATCGTATATGAAAACTCACTTGCCACATAACTGGTCACAGGTACGCCGAGCACCATTCCGGCCGATACACCGATGAAAACTCTCGCCACCGCTTTGGACTCATTCCCTTTACCGGCAGACGCGGCCGCTACCGTAAAGGCCATCGAAACATATACGGGATGCAGGAAAGCAGGAACCGCCCGGGCAATCAACAGCACCGTAAAATTATCGGTAAGCATCGATATGACATTGCTCAAAGTAAACAGGCCCACCGCCAGCAACATGACTTTTTTCCGGTTCACACCCGAGAAAAGCAACGGCATGACAGGAGCAGACAAGGCTACGACCAACGCAAATATACTAACCGTCCATCCTGCTTCGGGAACCGTAACATGAAAGGTTTCCGCTATCAAGGGTAAAATCCCGATCACTCCCATTTCGGTATTGATAATACCGAACACTCCGGCAGTGAGTATAAATACGAGCAGGCCGCCCGGCTTTAATTTATTTTTCCGTTCCATAATTCAATGCGTTTCTTCACCGGACAAAATTCGGAAAAACCGGGGAATTCCTTTGTAGATAAATTACGGACTTTATAACCTCAATTACAGAAGTTGTTATTCCTCCCAATATCCGTCCTGTAAGGGAGGCAGCCTATCCTGCGAAAGAGGGGTAAAAGAATTTTGTAGACAGATTACAGATTCTCATACCCTAATTACAGATTTGGGTTCCCGGGTAAAAAACATGTGATACTAATTCGTATATTTGCCGCAGTTCAAATATTCACGTCTATGGATAAAATCATAAAACTGGAAAGCGTAGACCTGTACAACAGCCTGTACGGACTCGAGACATTACACCCCTTGGTGACGGTCGCAGACCTCAGGAAAGCAACGAAAACCCTTAACCATGTCCAACTGGACTACGGACTGTATGCCGTTTTTTTGAAACTGTACAAAAGCTGCGACATCAAATACGGACGTAAGAGCTACGATTACCAGGACGGAACGATCGTATGTTTCGCCCCGGGCCAGAGTATATATACCAGAAACCTGAACGACGATATATCCCAGCCTGTCCTGGGCCTGTTGTTCCATCCGGACCTGATCCGGGGAACCGCCCTCGGGAAAAGCATAAAGAACTACACCTTTTTTTCCTATGCCGTAAGCGAGGCGTTGCACATCTCGGAACAGGAAAGGGCGACTATCATAGACTGTTTTAAGAACATAGGCATAGAGCTGGAGCACGGCATAGACAAGCACAGCAAATCGCTGATCTCGATGAATATCGACCTGCTGCTCAGCTATTGCATGCGTTTTTATGAACGCCAGTTCATCACACGGGAAGGAGAAAACCGGGATTCCCTGACGAAATTCGAAGAGCTCCTGAACGATTATTTCGACAGCGAACTGCCGGCACAGGAGGGGTTACCCTCGGTAAAATATTTTGCCGACAAGATATGTCTTTCTCCCAATTATTTCGGGGACATGGTAAAAAAAGAGACGGGAAAAACACCTCAGGAGCATATCCAGGAAAAGGTCATAGAACTGGCCAAGGAACAGATATCCGGTACGGACGAGACCGTCAGCCGGATTGCTTACTCGCTGGGGTTCCAGTATCCGCAGCACCTTTGCCGGTTATTCAAAAAACGTGTCGGCTGTACCCCGAACGAATACAGACAACGGGAATATAACCGGATTTAAGTACCCGTTCCGGGCCATACGGAAAAACCGCAGCATACCGGATAAAACTCTTATCCCTGCTCCCCGCAATGCATCATGATAAAGAAAAAGACATTAAAAATAGAAACTGTCCACGAGTGCGACAGTTGTCTGGGAAACAAAACCCTGCATCCGCTGGCAACTGCCATCGACCTGTCGAAAGCAGACTGTCCGGAATGTTCTTTCAGATTCGGTTTCTATACGGTCCTGCTCACAGAGGGCGGATGCGAGGACACCAGCTACGGACGCAAATACGATGATTACTCCGGCGCAACCATGATATTTCTGCCGCCGGGCCGGGCTATATTAGCTGACGGAAATAAGCCGTTTCCTCCCGCAGGACGATTACTGGCGTTCCATCCCAACCTGATACTCGGCACGACTTTAGGAATGAACATAAACAACTATACGTTCTTTTCCTATTTTCCGGACGAAGCGCTGCACCTCTCCTTACGGGAAAAGGCCAAAGCCCTGGAATGTATCGACAATATAACCGGGGAACTCCGGCACGCAATCGACCGCCACAGCAAAATACTTATTTCACGGCATATAGAACTGTTGCTGGACTATTGCTCCCGTTTTTACGAACGGCAATTCATCACACGCAACGAAAGAAATAAACAAATACTGGAACAAACCGACCGGCTGCTGGACGAGTATATCCGGACGGGAAAACCGGACGGACGGCTCTCTCCTTCGGCAGAATATTGTTCCCGGCTCCTGCACCTCTCTCCGCAATACTTTAACGACCTTTTAAAATTCGAGACCGGAAAGAAGATACATGAATATTTTCAGTTGAAACAAGTTGAGACGGCCGGAAAAATGTTACTGTCGAAAGAGAACGACGTAAGCCTGATCGCCGAAAAACTGGGATTCCCGGATGTGCAGCATTTCAGCAGACTGTTCCGGAAAATAACCGGGGCGACTCCGGAGGAATACCGGATAACCCGGAACTGAAAACATCAATACTCCCCCAAAGCGGGCGGAATAGACCGGGGGCCCACGAAAAACAAAGTTTTTTCTGCATACTTCCACAAAAACCGCCCCCCTGTAATTGCAAGGACGGTAAAAAAGGGTAACGGCATATGCCGCCCCCGTTACCCCCGGAGTATAATATCAGGTGAACGGTGTTCCGTAAAAAACAATCCCCGGAAAACAAAATACGGAAAGTGAGTAGGTGACCGGGGACTGCGACCGTCTCTTCCGTACCGGAAAAGAGGCCATAACGACAGGGATCGTTCTTAGGAATGGAGGCTCCGAATGCTTTATGCGGTAAATAATGCTCTTGCTGAAAAAACGGCCACTCCCGGAAATAAATCCGTCCAAATTATTTCATCCGGACGGGCCGTTTCCCTATTTTTTAACAATCATGAAAAACATGCGTTGGAATTCTTCGCCCCGTTACCGGGCCGGGGCACGTAAAAACAGGAAGGTATATGACAGGCGGTTTTACCGTGACGGGAATATGCGAAAACGGAACGAAGAATCCGGCACCGTGTGCGGTCTCCCGGCCAGGACGCACCTGTACCGATACGACACAAGGGATATATACACACTGAACATTTACTCAAGTGAAGCCGTAGGATGCCTTAATCAGTAAAGTCAACGGACATATCCCCCAATACGGTATAAAATACGGATCTAAGTTATAGCCCGCATCGGGACATAAGCCGCATAGTTACAACAAGGAGGATTGCTCACTTACTCTGTGTCCATCGCTTTAGTAAAACCACATGAACAGACACATTTTATCGTTCGCAATCACAATCCTTTTTCCACAGGAAAAAGAATCACTCTGCTGTAAATATAAGTTTTTCACCTTATACTGCCAACATTCATAACATTTTCTTAAATATTTGTTTTACTTCCGTAACAGACACACAAAAAGGTGCAATTACAGCACCGAAACCTCATACCTTTCTGCAAACCTGTCTGCGGCGGCCTCCGCTATTCCTTACATATAACGGCAAAGACATTCAAATCTTTCATCCCGAATATATAATCCGGCATCCCATAAATAAAAAATCCTGCAGTAAAAAGCAGGATTTATCCCCAAGCCAACTGTTTTTTTATTTTCTAAAACACTCTATATCTTATTGTATTTCAATAAAATATTCCCATCGTAATTGTTAGTTCTGTCAGCTAAGTTACAAAAAATAGACTAATTACAACCAACCCCACTGATTCCACTGCTTGCGCTCGATTGTTAGTTCTGTCAGCTAAGTTACAAAAAATAGACTAATTACAACTGGGCGGAAGACGAAGCCAATAGGGCGGAAATTGTTAGTTCTGTCAGCTAAGTTACAAAAAATAGACTAATTACAACTTCCGGAGACTGATAATAATGAGCAAGAATATTGTTAGTTCTGTCAGCTAAGTTACAAAAAATAGACTAATTACAACTGTTGGAAATGAGTGAAAACAAAAAAGAAAATTGTTAGTTCTGTCAGCTAAGTTACAAAAAATAGACTAATTACAACTATGGTATGGGAAATTGTAGAATAAAAAATATTGTTAGTTCTGTCAGCTAAGTTACAAAAAATAGACTAATTACAACTTTATTTTTTATTTGGCTATCTATAAACCAATTGTTAGTTCTGTCAGCTAAGTTACAAAAAATAGTCTAATTACAACGTAAACAGCCATTGTTTCATTAAAAAGAATATATATCGTGAATTTAAACCCTCTTATTAAACTTACATATAACAGAACTTTTAACTCCTACAGCAACAGCATATGTAAAGTTATATTAACGGTTTATATACAACTGTAAACAGGGCAATCTTGCCGTTAATAGATTTTATTCATAAATAGCTCTAAACACATAAATAACAGCCAAACCATTACAAATCCTTCATACAAAAAACAACAATAAAATCAATATCTCTATTCTTACTAGTGAATTTTTTTTGTTCGTTATAAACATAAGATTTTATTATTTTAAATCCATTTTCACTTAATAAATCGTTTATTATATGTTCTTCAAAAAATGAAGTAAACCTTTCTATTCCTGCAAACTCATTTTCTTTAATGTAACATTCACCAATACCTTTTTTTACTGTAAAAAATAGAATTCCATTTTCTTTTAGTATATTATAAAATGATTTTAAAATACTGCTAAATTCTTGATAATAAAAATGGGATAATACAGCACAACACCATATACCATCAAAATATTCTTTTGATAATTTTAAATCAAGGATGTCCATTTTAAGAAATTCTATTTTACCAGAATTTGTTCTTTTACGAGCTATTTCTAATTGATTTTCCGTATTATCTATGGCAATCACATTAAATCCCTTTTCAGAAAAAATTACAGCATCTCTTCCATTTCCACAACCTGCATCTAAAATATTACGACCGTTGATTAATTTATTAAAAAAGTCCATTTCTTCATATAAAACCATATTTTCTCTCAACTCATAATATTTATCAGCTATTTCATTATAAGTTTCTATTAATTTTTTATTTTTTATTTTTAAAACATCACAATTCTTTTTTTGAACTGGCATAATAATTTAAGATTTTATCAAACCGCTTTATATAGTCTTTTATAAGTATTTTGCATTGTTTAGTATTACATTCCACATAAATAGGATCTATAACTCCTTGTCTGGAAGTAATCGTTTCATCAGGAAAATATATACCAGAGATCAATATCTCTTCATCAAAGATCACTTGGTATTCAGTAGAATTAAAATTATATCTATATAAATATAACTTTTTTATATGCCCATTTTTTTTATAATCTATCCATTGTTTTATTGTCGTTTCGATATTTCGTTCTTCATCTTTATTACGCTCATCAGCTAGTTCTTCTTCTGTAAACTTGCGAAGAAGCAAGTAACACGTATCTACTTCAATTTTTTTATCATCATATATCTCAAAAATTTTTTTTGATGAATGTGCATATATTCTCAATTTTTTATATTTCTTCTTTTTTGAAGAAACATCATCTAAAGATTTAGTTAAAATTTTATGTGTAAAAGTATCTTGCTTATTTAAAAGCAAATTTATAGAATCCTCTATATTCTGCGTTTTTTTATCAAAATAAACAAAAATAGTAGGAATTAAAGCTAAAACAAAGGCAAGGGTTCTTTCTTTTGAGAAGAAAGCTATTACAGCAGAATCGAACTTATCATAAAAGAAAAAATATACGATAAATACAATACAAAAAATAACATTCAAATATTTAATTGTAGTCGTTATTATTTTTCCCATATCTCAGATTTTATTAAAAATTAATAACCTCAGTATTAATACACAAAAAAGCAAATATATATATCATTCATACTATACATTTCAAAACTTTTATTATTAGCTATAAATTTACAAAATAATCTATATAAAAAAAATAAACATCAATAAAACATAAAAATATTTTTTTAATGGGACTAAAACCACTAATAATTTACGGTTTTATGTAACTTATAATATTTTGTTAAAATTAACCGTAAACCAATAACATTTATTCAAGATAAGTTACTACTCAAATCTTAATATAATAGAGATATCTATACAATATTCAAACAAAAATAAAAACTTGCAACAACTATTTTATCATGGCTAAAAATAACTACAACCTATTACCCTGGTCATTATTCCAAAATCATTGTTTTCCATCCAAGACTATACATACTTCATATAAAAAGAATATATTTTAATGACCTATCTATTTCAATATTCTATGTAACATCAATAGATTATACTACCCTACCACACAATAATATCCACAAAAAACAAAGAACCGATATTTAAAGAAATTTATTCAGAAAGAAACAAACTATATTACAAAAAAATATTCAAAATAATAATTGGTAATTCTGCGGGTTAAATTCCAAAAGCCAGACTAATCACAACCTGCATGAAGCTCTCGTTCTCCTCTATTTATCGCAAAGTTATTTCAACACAATTACATAAGATAATGCCCTGGGCCGTTACCTATCACATGTAAAGTACATCCAATCCGATTGTATAAGATCTTGTTCACTATCATCCTTATCGTAAAATTTCACGTCAAAATGTCCGCAACCCAAATGTAATTCTTCATAGGATATAAAGATATCCGCATCCTCGTAATTTTGTATTGTTAAAGTCGTGCCAGCACTCACATAGCCATCGGTAGTTCTGTTGCTTTGGTTATAATAGACTAATTTTCCCCTTTCTTGATAATAGAAATAAGCAACCATCTTTATATTATGTCCTTTTCGGTGCAGTACATTTGTTTTAACATGCTTTCTCATACCATTTTCCGTATCATTATTATTGTAAACTTCTGTCCTAAAATAAACTATTCCTCCAAATTCCATACCGGACCCGACTAACCGATAACGGGACTAATCCTGTTTAACATTGCCGGTTACCTGGGGACGAATAGCCAGGAACGAAGGTAGCAGCTCGTAGAGACGGCTATCCGCTGCAAGTTCCTTACAAGCATCGTAACTCATGAATAATATATCTTTCTGAGGATAAAACCGGGTATCGGGAGTCATCAAATGAGCTGTTTCCACCTGGCCGGCATATTCCGCTGCGGCAGCTTCAATTTTTTCTTCCAGTATTTTTTCCGATTCGGCGGCGGCATGGATATATATTTTTACTTTCGATACCCCGTTACTGAATATCGTACCCAGATAACCGAGCATAAAAAGATCGGCTTCACAACTAATTATGAAAAAATAACGGGAAGCTCGCCTGAAATCCCGGTTTTCGAATACGGCAACGGGGCATTCCACCCGAGACATGATATTTTCTATCTTCCTGCGCAACAGGACGCCGGGAAGGTGCATTGGAGTGTTCCTCAACAAATTAAATAAACTGGAAATCAGCGGAATATTAAATCCGGCCTTATTCTCCGTATGGCTCTCCCCGGACATAAAACGGGGACCGGCTCCTAATAATAACAAATCGGTTGCCGCTTCATTGCCCAGTTTCACGATCTCCTGGTTCAATTTGTCCGTAACCTTGTACCGCTTATCTATTTTCAGATGCAACTTATTCGCTTCCTTCACGATAGGTTCGAAACTCTCCCGGGCATACTGCATGGCCTTGACCGGAGCCAGATCGGTTCCCAGGGTATAGTGGGCGGCTACGACCTTCATCTGTTTCAGTTGCTTTCCGAAAAGGACGCGCGCTACATTCAGCAAAAGACGACCGCTATCGGGGCGCCCGAAGCAAAGCACCAAACGTTTGTATTTGTTAAGTTCCGGTTTATTCCGGTAAAGTTTCTCGATAAGAATGAGCAAAGGAGTGGTCATGAACGAAGTACTCAAGGCCATAAGGACGAGTATCGCGAAAATCTCGGGGGGAAGGACTCCCATTTCACGCCCGATATTGAGGGCGACGAGCTCCATGAGTCCCCGGGTATTCATGAGCGTTCCTATGATAAGGCTGTCTTTCCAGGATTCTCCTACCGCACGGGCCGCCAGGGCACAGCCGCCCAGCTTTCCGGTTATAGAAACCAAAATGAACATCAGGCATATTCCCCAAAGGGCGGGGGAATTTATCAGACCTATCTGTGTATTGAGTCCCGTATATGCAAAGAACAACGGGAGAAAAAGCACCGTAGCGATATCTTCCACTTTTTCCATCATTACTTTACGGAAACCGAAATTAACAGGCATAACCACTCCGGCCATGAATGCGCCGAACAAGGCATGTATTCCTATGACCTCTGTCGTTACCGATGAAATGATGAGCACCAGAAAAATAAAACCGACAAACGATTTGTTTATCACTTCTTTATTGGCATATAGCGCACCTATCTTTTTCAGGAAAGGCCGGGCAACCAGGAACATGAAGAGAATGTATGCGGCCGTAAGGCCTATCGTGTACAACGCGCTCACGAACGTACCGGCTTTGGCAATAGCTATCACGACCGCCAGCAGGCACCAGGCCGTTACGTCGTCGTTCGCCGCCGAAGCGAGAGAAAGTATTCCTACGGGGGTATGCGTTTTGTTGCGTTCCTGTACGATACGGGCCAATACGGGAAAAGCCGTGATGCTCATCGAGATACCCAAAAAAAGGGCGAAAGGCAGGAAATCGGTCTGTCCCGCCGCATATTCTTCATATACCCAGAAAGATGATACTGTTCCCAGAAAAAACGGCACGACGATACCCGCATGGCTGATCACGAGCGTCTCGTTGATCTTATTTTTCAAAATGCCAAAATCCAGTTCCATCCCGATAACGAACATGAACAGGACGAGACCTATCTGGCTGACCAGCTCCAGATTGGGCAAGGAGCGGGCGGGAAACAATACGTCGGAAATACCGGGCCATAAATAACCGAGCAGCGAAGGCCCGAGTACGATGCCGGCGACGATCTCGCCGATTACGCCGGGCTGGCCTATATACTTGAATATACGGGAAAATATACGGACAAAGACCAATATGATGATCATCTGAAACAGGAGCATCGCCAGGGGATGACTCATATTGCCGGCCATGATATTGAGGAAGATGTCGAAAGGCGAAGTATCGGCTGACGGCGGTTGTTTCTGCAAATGGCTGAACCGCTCCCCGCTCGAGACGGCAAAATATATCAGGCTGCAAAAAACAACCATCATCACCGCATACAGGGTATAATTCCTTCTGCTTTTACGCATATCCCTCGCATTAAAATTACTTCATCAAATATAGAGATAATTTTAGCGTAAAAACCAAAACTCCGGATAAAAAATCTCACCCTGAATTTCATCCCGTCTTTCTTAAAAACAAGTACAGACAGACAAAATCGAGGGTTCGCCAAAAGCGGAGAACAGACAAAAAGTCTCTGATAAAAAAACGGCACAGGCGCCGCCATATTCTTTTTTCAGTATTCACCGCAATAAAAATCAGATACATAACTAAAAAAGACAGAATGATTTTGAAAAAATCACTTGTAACTCCAGTGATTATTAATATTTATATAATATATATTTTATATTTAAATAAGAAAGCCTTCAGCAACCAGTTCCACACAGGGTCAAAAGAATATAATACATTAATAATAAACATATTATAGATATATATTATTTGTAATTATAGTTTCAGGCCGGCGACTAAAAACTTCGTATTAACAACTTATAACCTATCGAAGTCCTTTATTGTATATAATTCTCGATTATAATATCTATATTTGTATATATTAAATATTAAAATTCAGGAAGAGAAAAAAAATAGTTTTCTTAAAATGTTGTTCGGTGTTATTACTATACAACGGTAAGTGACAAGTGCGGGAGTAATATCCTATAAACTCATTTAAAAAACACATATGGGCCATATGTGTTTTTTTATTGCCCCGCCGCCAGGAAAACCGCCGATACCGCTTCCCTGTCCCGCCACATCAAAGCCGGCACGCTACAAGAGGCAAAAACGAGTACGAACTATTTGTAAATAAAAACGTGTTTTTCCTATTTTTTGTTACACTATAAACAAAAAAGCGTGGAAAAATATTCATATAAACGTACAATAAGTATATATTTGCATAACGATAAGTCAAATATAAAACTATATAAGATATGAAAAAAATAAGAGCAGCCATTGTCGGATACGGAAACATAGGCAAATATGTCCTGGAAGCGCTACAGGCCTCTCCCGATTTCGAGATCGCGGGTGTTATAAGACGCAATGTAACCGATGTCCCCGACGAACTGAAAGATTATCCCGTTGCAGGAACCCTGGACGGACTGGAAGATGTAGCCGTCGCTATTCTATGCACTCCGACCCGCAAAGTGGAAGAATTTGCAGAGAAGGCTCTTAGCAGGGGAATCAATACGGTAGACAGCTTCGATATACATACCGAAATAGCCGGACTGCGTTCGCGGCTTAATACCATAGCCAAGAAATATAATTCGGTCGCCGTAACGGCTGCCGGATGGGATCCGGGCAGCGATTCGGTCATACGCGCATTGCTGGAAGCCTGTGCCCCGAAAGGAATCACTTACACTAATTTCGGTCCGGGTATGAGTATGGGCCATACCGTAGCAGTTAAAGCTATTTCCGGCGTAAAAGCAGCACTCTCGATGACAATTCCTCTGGGAACGGGAATACACCGCCGCATGGTTTACGTCGAACTGGAGGAAGGACATCCGTTCGATGAAGTGGCAAAAGCAATCCAATCGGATGCCTACTTTGCCCACGACGAAACCCATGTCATACAGGTAGACAGCGTAGACGATGTCAAAGATATGGGACACGGCGTAAATATGGTCAGGAAAGGAGTATCGGGCAAAACCCAGAACCAGCGTTTCGAATTCCACATGAGTATCAACAACCCGGCTCTTACCGCGCAAATACTCGTATCGGCGGCACGCGCCTCTATGTTGCAACGTCCGGGGTGCTACACCCTGATAGAAATTCCGGTGATCGACCTGTTATACGGCGACAGAGATACTCTTATCCGTCATCTTGTGTAAAAAGAATATCTTTACCGGTATTCTCTGAAATATTTTTATAACTTTGCCCTGTCATTACCCTCCGGCAGGGCTTTGTTATTACGATAAACTAACAAAATTCATAATGCTCGATTTTATTACATGGACAGTCAACCCTTCCATCGTTCACCTGGGACCCTTCGAAATACGGTGGTACGGATTATTTTTCGCAATAGGATTTCTCGCAGGTTATAAGATCATCGAAAAAATGTTCAAACACGAAAAGGTACCCGACGGATGGCTCGATAAACTGTTCATATATGTAGTCGTTGCCACGATAGTGGGCGCGCGTCTGGGACATTGCCTGTTCTACGCCCGTGATTATTATATGGCACATCCGACCGAAATATTCAAGATATGGGAAGGCGGACTCGCCAGCCACGGAGGGGCAATAGGCATTATTATCGCTATCTGGATCTATTCCCGGCATGTCACCCGCCGCAACATGCTGTGGACTTTTGACCGGCTGGTCATTCCCGTAGCATTGGTGGGGGCGCTTATCCGAACCGGAAACCTGATGAACCATGAAATTTACGGACATGTCACCAACCTGCCCTGGGGATTTCGTTTTATAGACAACCTTCATGCATGGATGCAGGGAGCCGAACCTGTATTTACGGCTCCCTCGCATCCTACACAAATATACGAAGCCTTATGTTACCTAGCCCTTTTCGGCCTGCTTATGTATATGTACTGGAAACGAAACGCGGAAGAACGGCAGGGACTTATTTTCGGGGTATTTCTGACAGGTATATTCCTACCCCGTTTCCTTATAGAGTTTGTCAAAAACAATCAGGAAGCTTTTGAAGAAAACATGTTGCTGAATATGGGACAGTTACTGAGCATACCCTTCATTATAGCCGGTATATGGCTGATTGTAAGAGCGATAAAACGTCCCCGCACAGCTATTTCGTTCGCTACCCCGGGAAAGAAATAAAGAAGAAATAAATATTTACATGAAACGAAATGCGGATTTTTATTTCGCCTCTAATAATTTCAGGCAGACAGGACGCTCTGCCTGTATTTTTTTTCCGGTATCGGTCAGTAAGCCCGTTGCAGCGTCGCGCACGAATACCTGCACGGCATTTTCATCCCGGCAAGCAACAAGCAGATAATTGCCGTCCGGCGTTATTACGAAACTACGGGGATGCATTCCCGTAGGTTGATAACCTGTCCACGTCAGTTCCCCGGAATGCAGGTTTATGGCAAATATAGCGATACCGTCGTCCTTCAACCGATTGGACACATACAGGTATTTACCGTCGGGAGAAACATGTATGTCGGCACTCCCACGGCCTTCCACAGTATCTGCCACAACGGTTTGCACCAGCGTCATATCCCCGTTCTCATACTGTAATACCGATACTTTTCCGGATAGTTCGCCGATAAGGTACATATATTTGCCGGAAGGATGGAATGCTATATGGCGCGGTCCCGTACCGGGGTCCAAAGAAAAAGCGCCGGTATACCGCAGCGGAAAGGAGAGATCGTCATACCTCACTTCGAACCTGTATATTTTATCGCTGCCCAGATCACTGGCAAACAAATATCTTTGACCGGGGGAAAAAACGACACAATGCAGGTGCGGGCTTTTCTGTCTCACACCGTCCGGTCCGCTCCCGTGAAATTTAAACAACTGTACGTAAGGCAGTAACATACCGTTCTTTTCCGATACAGGAAAAACGGTAACGCTCCCTCCCGAATAATTAGCAGTCACGACGAAACGGTTCCCGCCGTCGACTGTTACATAGCAAGGATCGGGATCTCCTGTATGCCCGCTATTCAGGAATTTTAGCTCCCCGGTTTTCCGGTCAAAAGAAAAAGCGGCGGCAACGGCGGCATCCGTCGCCCCCAGTTCGCTTATCGCATACACATATTTCCCGTCGGCCGAAGGCGTAAGATAAGACGGATTGCTTATCTCAGCAGCACCTGTTTCCGTACAATCGCCCGTAAGCATATTGAACCGGAAAACATATATACCCCGGTGATATTCATTATCGTAAGTTCCCACGAATAAGAATACTTCCTTTTTTTTATCATTTATATCGGGACTGTTCGCAGCCGATATTCCCGGTAAAGCCATATATCTAAATTTTTTTGACATTCATGATAAGCGTTACGCCCGAACAAAGATAACATTTTTCCCCTGTTACAGAATCATATTGTAAGGCTTATAAAGATTATACCATGTAATTTTACACAAAAAAAGTCTGTAAAACTATCATTTGTTTAATATATTTACTATATTTGTAAAAGTTATATATATAAACACAAAGAATAATAACAAAATACTTTTCCCGGCGCACACAAGAATATTTATAATTTAAACCATAATTGTATAGGATATGAGAAAAATTACACTTGTTTCTATCTTAACAGTCCTCTGCTCGGTTATGTCCGTTTCGGGATATTCGCAGAAGACCGTACCTTATTCTTTCGACTTTTCCGATGCGGAAGCATTCGGACAGGAATGGAGTATTATCGATGTAAGCGGAGGCAATACATGGAGTTTAAACGAAAACTCGGAAGTTCTGTATGTAGGGGAAAAAAGCAATAAAGCCAACGACTGGCTTTTCACTCCGGGCATAACCCTGGAAAACGGCAAGGCTTACAAACTGGTATTCCGCGTGAAAACTGAAGAAGCCTACAATTTCGATTACGAATCTTTCAAGGTGACGTTAGGAGCCGATAAAACCGTGGAAGCCCAAACCCAAATACTGTTCAATGACGACAGATTCAAATGCAATTATTATGCAGACAAAGAGGCGACGGTAAGCGTAACGGAAACCGGAACCTACTATATAGCTTTCAATTGTTACAGTCCGTCCTACATGGGGAAAATATACATAAAGAACGTCACCCTCACTGAGCAGAAAACCTTTCCCGCCCAGATCACAGACCTGACCATTTCCGCCGGAAGCGAAGGAGCGTTAGCGGCGCAACTGAGCTGGACCGCCCCGTCAAAGAACGACCAGGGAGGTTCTCTAAGCTCCTTATCCGGAACCAAGATATACAGGAACAACGATTCTATTTTCGACCTGGCCGGAACGACACCGGGGGCCGCAATCACATGGACCGACAACAGTGTGCCCGCCGCCGGAACTTATACTTATAAGCTGGTTGCTTACAACGAGAACGGCAATGCGGCCGGAACACCCAAAAACGTAACTTCTCCCTGGATAGGCATAGATATTCCTACTGCCGTGACCGATATAACGGCTACGGCCGAAAATTCTACGGTCAGCCTCAGCTTCACGCCTCCTGCGACCGGCAAGAACGGAGGATGGGTGGATGTAAACGCCCTTACCTACCGTATTGTACGCAATCCGGGAAATACGGTACTGGAGGAGGCTTATACCGGGACATTGCCCTATACCGACGAAGTCCAGGACCTGGCCGCCTACACTTATACGGTGGTTCCGTCAAACGCTTCCGGAACCGGACCGTCAGCCAATTCAAATAAAGTAATAGCCGGAAACGCAAAATCGATTCCGTACTCGGAAACGTTCGACACAGCGGACGCTCTCGATATTTACACTATTTTCAGCAACATAGGGAATACCCGTACCTGGGCCTATTACTCTTCAAAGAAACTGGTACAGTACTGGGGTGGAACAAAAGCGGACGAATGGCTGATCACGCCCAAATTCGACCTGAAAGCGGGAAAGAATTACAAACTTACGTTCGACACTTACCTGGAAAGCGCTACATCGGCCAATGAAAAAGACCTGCGTATTACCCTGGGACAAGGCGTTACCGTAGAACAACAAAGCCAGTTACTGGACAGTATCCACCTCGATTACGCGCTGCCCCGTACTATAGAAATTATTTTCTATGTAGAAAACGACGGGAATTGGAACATCGGTTTCAACTGTTTCGGCAAAAGCAGCTCTTATGCCATATTCATCGACAATATAAAACTGGAAGAAACGGAAATCACTCCCGGACCCGTTTCAGATCTCCAGGTCACTCCGGGCGAGAATGGAGCCATGACCGCTCTTGTAAGCTGGAAAAACACTACGGAGACGGCTTCAGGTTCTCCCGTGGATAATTTATCTAAAGTGGAATTATACCGGGGAGACCTGTGTATTCATACCATCGACCACCCGGTTGCCGGAGCGGAAGAGAGTTACACCGACAATCTCGAAACAGCAGGAAAATATACCTATGGCGTAGTTGCTTATATAGGAGCTCTTCCCGGAGAAAAAACAACGGTAGAATCGTCCTGGATAGGAGCTGACGTTCCCGGTCCCGTAACTGACATTACGGTAAAAGCAGAAGGAACAAATGCCGTCATAACCTTTAAAGCCCCGAAAGAAGGGGTTAACGGAGGTTGGCTGGACACAGAGAACCTGACTTATAAAATAGTACGCAACCCGGGAGAAGAACTACTGGTAGAAAATCTGGCCGATACGGTTTATACCGATCAGGATGAAAAGAGTCTGGCTGCATATACTTATGTTATCACCGCGGTATCGAACGGTACGGAAAGCGCGAGCGCGACTTCCCCCAAAATCGTTATGGGAGATGCGCTGGAACTGCCCTATGAAGCTAAAATGGAACGTGAAGAAGACTTTGCTATCTGGTCCATACTGGATGCGGACCAGAACGGAAAATGCTGGCAATACAATGCGGATAAGTGGTGCGTAGAACTTCCGACTTCATCGAAAACGAACGACGACTGGTTATTCACGCCACCGTTTAAAGCAGATAGAGGCAGCCATAAATTATTATTCTCGGTGAAAACAGGTGCATACAGCAGCCGCTATACCGAACATCTGAGAATAACCTTGGGAACATCCAGCAATGATACCACGACACATACGACTATTGCCGAATATCCGGAACTGGTACAATTGACTTATTTCAAAGAATACGAAGTTGATTTCGATATTCCGGAGGAAGGCGTCTGGTATCTCGGATTCGAAGTATTGACGGAAGACGGCAGCTGGGGCGTATCCATGCAGAATTTCACCATCAAAAAAGGTCCTACCAGCCATATAGGCAGTACCCGTGAACAGAAAGTTTACTATGACCGCCGGAACCAGATACTGGCCATCGTACCGGGAGAGATATTGAACGAACTGACCGTCAGCAATATGTCAGGAGCCCGTCTCCTCCACAAAGAACACGTAGGTTCTTCAGTCAGCCTGGAACAACTGCCCGAAGGCATATACCTGGCAAGCTATACTACGTCCGAAGGAAAAACCGAAACCATTAAACTAGTTAAATAACATCACCTGACTATGAAACAAATAACGAATTTAATTCTTTGCGCAATATGGCTGCTCTCCTCCACAGGAATAGCCGCGCAAGTTGCAGAACCGGTAAAAACGCATAAGAACCTGAAAAAAGAGATACAGGGAATGCCGGCCATGCAATTCCAAACCGCCCCTCTGACAACGGCTTTCTTCCTGCCCCAGGCATCGGCTGCAGCACCCGTAGCGGACTTTACCTGTAAATCGGAATCCAGTTCCCAAACCGTGTGGAGCGATAATTTCGATACCGGAATCGGTAACTGGACCCTGACCTCGGAACACCCCGACCTGTTCGGGTGGGAAAGTCATACGACCACCGGAGATAAAGCTTTTTCCAAGATCGACGCCACCGATGTGGCTTCATTCTTCATCGAAGGGCATTACCGGTACGCCAACCGGGGAAACGCTACGGCTACATGCAACCAAAGCATAACGATACCGGAAAACGGGCAAATATCTTTTTATGCCGGTTATTCCCTTAATTTCAGCGATGATTGTACCCTGACCTTAAAAATATCGGACAACAACGGGAACAGTTGGAACAACATATGGGTAAGCACTGATGAAACCACGCCTAAAAATTGGGTATGGCATTATATTAAGAAAGATATATCGGCCTATGCAGGCAAGAATATTTTATTACAATGGTCGTATGACGGTTATACCGGGAGCTTCGATATCGATAATCTGAATATATCGGGGATGAAACCTATCGAACAGGTAGAAGTTAAAACAGGAGAAACAGTTCAACTGGCCGACCTTTCGACGGGAGAACCAACCCAATGGTCTTGGAGTTTCCCGGGAGGAACGCCATCTTCTTCGACCGAACGTAATCCGAATGTATATTATACCCAGGACGGTAAATATGACATCACTCTTACCGTAAGCAATGCAGACGGAAGCAACAGCAAAACACGTACGGCTTTCGTTTCGGTAACAGGAGACAAGCCGGTAGCACAAATACTGCCACCGGCAACTTTCAGGTATTTCCAGACACGCAATACATTTGTCGCTCCGTTATTACCGCTGCAATTCAAAGATAACTCCACTAACTACCCGACCGAATGGACCTGGGGATTTACTGGAATAGGAAATACAGGAGCAGAGATCGTTACCCGTACCGAACAAAATCCGGAAGTAGGCTACACATTCCTGCACAACCAGTCGGTGGCCTTGTTCGTATCGAACGAGCATGGAGTGGCCGACACTACCTTAAACGTATCGGTAGAGTATTCTGGGCTGGCTTTCAACTTCCAGCCGGACGACAGCCCGTTCACCTTTGACCTGGGAGACGGATACGGAAGTTTCCCCGGAAGTAATAAACTGAAAATAACGGAATATGCCGAGAAATTCTCTAAACCTTCACGTCCGGTACTGATACCCGGAGTAAATATTTACTTCACGGCTGCTACCGCAACCGAATTGTTAGACCAGATAGCCGACATTACGGTAAAACTCTGTAAAAGCGAAAACGGTTTACCGGGAGAAGCTCTTGCCATGGAGTCCTGGAGAGTGTTCGAACTGGATCTGCCCAGCGGAACCAGTATGACACCTACCACATTCGAATTCAGTAAACCGGTTGCTATCGATGACGAATTCTTCATTGTCGTGAGCGGATTTCCCGAGAAAAACGACGGAGTGAACGTTGCCATGGCTACTGCACGTTTCAGAGGACAGGGAAATACTGCCTATATGAAAAAAGACGGAGAATGGAAACAGGCAAGCGACTATTTTCCTGCCGGGAAGAATCACACGTCTTATCTTATTGCACCGCTCCTTATCCACTCGGTAATGGCTCCTTTCGCCGAAGTACCGTTAAAAGTAGGGAAAGAGAAAGGAACGGTTACACTGCCTTTCTACTCTTATAGCGGTTATAAAACGCCTATCGCTATCGATGCCGACTGGTGCCGTATCGTAAGGGAACCTAACGGATTTACACTGGATACCCTGCACATTGCTTATGACAGATTACCGGATAACCTTACTTCACGAAAAGCCGTATTGACGATCACGGACGGTATAAGCAACGAAAAAATAGAACTCATCCAAAGCGAAACAAGCGGGACCGAAGAAATCACGGTTACAGAAAAAGCAACCGTACGTCCTTCCCTTTTCTCCGATGAGTGTACCGTAACTTTTCCTGCGGGAAGCAAAGATATCAACGTCTATGACCTGACCGGGAAATTAATATTCTCAAAAAAACCGGGAAGTGAAGACACCCGCATGACTATTACAAGCCGGGACTGGACTCCGGGAATATACGTAATACACGTTGCCGAAGAAGCGGGAACGACAGTAATAAAAGGAATAAAACGGTAATTCTTATTTCATAATAATTCGTATTATAAAAACGCTGCACTTCAAATCCATTTTGAAGTACAGCGTTTTTTAAATAAGTAGCTCCCTTTTTAAAATAGCAACGGCTTACCGCAGATAATCATAAAATCCGTTTATTCAACTCATGTAAATAAACGGATTTCCAAGCAAACTTAAACTAATAAATACTGATCGAAAAAATATTAAAACATCATTAAACGATATCAATATATAGTATTTTGCGGATCCATATTCGTCCATCCGCTCATCCAGTTATCTGACACCGTTTCTGTAGGAGCAAAAGCCCCGATATATGAAACTTTATCGAAACCGGTACTCACATATGAATTACTCCAATCGGCACCAGAAGCCAACGGGCTATCAGAAGCAGGAATCATATTAAACGATGTAAGAGAGAACGGATCACCTTTGAGGCGAAGCTCATTTACGGAAGTAAATGCCTTGTTTTTTCCTCCTTCCCGATTGAAATAACCGGAAGCAAACGTACCGTTGTCATCGGGATTCAGTTGAGTATTTGCCGACCAATATTGAGCGTCCTGATAATTCTTGACCATTCCGGCGAACACACAATTTTCCACCACCAATTTACCGCTCGTAGCAAAAGACTGAGTGGTGGATTTCTTATCGTTCTCGATAATAAGGCCTATAGGGAAAGCAGCAAATAAGGAATTAAATACACGCAATTGTGTATTGCGGCGTAAATGCATCGCAGCCTGGAAACGAGCGTCGGTCTTACTTCCCTTTACCCCCGCTTCATTATTATAAGAAGACGGATTTACCACCGGACCAAACATAGAAACATTAGAAAAGACACAGGATGTATATGGTTCTATCGCCGAAGCATCCGCACAATTATCGGACTCAAAACCGTTTGAAGCCGATTTATCTCCAGTCTGAGGATCTCTCAGAGCCACCAGATATTGCAATTTTCCGGAATATCCGTTATCGGTATCAAAATCATCGTCCCATGTGCGTAATGCAACTAAATGACGGCAATTCACCGTGCCTCCAAACCATTCAAAAGAATCGTCACCAGAATATGATACTTGTACATAATCCACTACCGTACCCGAGCCTACAGAACCGAATGTTATTCCGTTTATCTCATTGTCAGTAGAATATTCTATTCCTGCAAATTCACAGCGCACATATTTGAGGATACCAGAATCATCGTTATCATTATTTCCTCCGTGAGAACTGCGTACTCCTCCTTCAATTGTCTGCTCTCCTTTGTTATTATTCGCTCTGCCTAACAGTATTAAACCGCCCCAGTCACCAGGTTTACGATTTCCCGGAGCCTGTGCCGAAGTAAACACAATAGGTTTATCTTTCGTACCCTCGGCAATGAGCTTTCCTCCTCTTTCAATTATAAGCGTCGCCTTCGAATTTTTATCTCCTTTTATGATAACTCCGGGCTCTATAGTCAAGGTAGCCCCGTCCGTTACATAAACAAACCCTTTTAGGTTATACGTATTGGGATAAGTCAATTTCATGTCTTCTTTAATTTCATAAGCATCGGAACCATCTCCCAAATCAAAACTATTCCCTGCCGGACCCAGTTCTTTATTATCGTCACTACAACTAACGGCAAAAACCGATACCGTAAATAACAAAACAACCATTCTGAACATTTTTTTCATTTCTTCTCGTTTTAATTAATAATTAATACTTATAGGAATATTAAAAATTCAATACCGCTCCCACACTCACCATTCTTCCGGGTGTGTACAATTTAATTATCTGCTCCCTTTTCTGCTTTTCGCCTTGCACATCACGAAACTCGGGAAATTGTTTATATACTACTTTCTCGGCCAGAATATCTTTTATTCCAGCTTTCATTTCAAAAATTTTACCAAATTTCTTACTGACGGTAAAATCAAGACTGTTTCTCGGCATTTCATACGTATCCGGAATATTCACACTCACATCATGGGTGGTACTATTGGACTTACCAATACCAATAATACGCTTACCCAACCGGTTATAAATTAACGATGACATAAGCTTCCAGTCATCATTCTGATAATATAAACCAGCATTAACGATATATGGAGACTGGCCTTGCATCTGACGATTTTCTTTTTTGATAATACCCGAATCGTCAAATTTCACTTTACTATTTATAAAAGTAGCATTGAACAAGAGAGAAAGACCTTTTAAACCTATAAAATCCAAACCCTTTCGAATATCAAGTTCCACTCCTAAGCTGTGTGCGGACAAGGCGTTTTCATAACTATAACGCAATGTTCCTCCCATATCGATAAAGGTCCATTCGATAGGATCGGAAAAATCTTTATAGAATAAGCCTATGCTCACAATTTCACCGGTATGAGGATAAAATTCATACCTTAAATCCAAATTATTTACTCTGCAAGTTTTCAGTTCTTCATTACCACCGATCTCATTAAAAAGATCAAAATCATAATATACAGCGGGAGAAACTTCTCTAAATTCCGGACGATTTAGAGAACGCCCGTATGCTACCCGAAATAATTGCTTATTATTAATATTATAGGAAATATTCACTGAAGGAAGCAAATCGAAATTATTATAATCCCGGCTGGTCATTAATGTTTGAGAAGCAGAAAGAGATTTGTCTCTTGTTAATCGCAAACGATTATATTCGGCCCGCAGTCCAGCATAGATATTAAAACGACGGACAGGAATTTCAACAGCAGCATATCCAGCTCCATATATATTGGATGCCTGATAAGCATCTGTTTTTTTGGTAATTTCTTCAATATAAACCTTATCGGCACCCAACCAAGTATCTTGTATCATCTCATTATACGGCAGATACAAATAAACATTTCGCTCCTCCTGAGTAAGGTTATCGTAACAATAAATAAACTCCCGCGGCGAATAATCACGATCTCTGTATTCTCCGCAAACCCCGCCTTTAACAACAGGCCGAAAACTTATATTCTGCAATGTTCCTTTATAATCAATGCCTCCGGAAACGACATGATCCCTAAATTTCTGAAAATAACGCTTGATATTTTCGTTTCCGGTTATTATACCGGTGAGATCGGCTCCTTCACTAGTCCCTGCCTGATTAGTTATAATACGTCGATCCGGCTCATTTTTATCGGCATAACTATACCCCACTATCCAGTCCAGCGAATGTTCTTTCTTTTTGTCTATAAAATGAGTACCGGCAAACTGTCCCACATAAGTGAGACGGGACTGATACATCATCTCCGTTTGTTCTCTGTAATAAGGACTGCTTATATCTTTTATTCCCGCACGTTCCGTAAGGCGATTTCTACCCAACAAATTGAACAGATTGCGAAACTCAAGCTTGTTATGATTATCCAGCACAAACGTCCAGTTATGCATAATCCCTACTCTAACATCATTGGAATATTGATTATCTATATAATTATCCAAATAAACCGGTTCGTCCGCTACAGCAGAATAGACCCCGAATCTTGCATTCGTTATATTTTTTACAGCTTTATAAGTATTGCTATAATTAATAAACGAAACATTTCCAATCTCCGTTCCTCCGGAAGTTTCAAATCTGCGATTAATATTTAACGACAACCTTTGATCCGGCATAGGCCAGAAATGTTTCACCCTCCAATCTTTATTAAACGCTGTTCTCGTCAGACGAGTAATAGTTTCTGCTTTCTCCCCCGATAGATCGAAATAAGAAGGCATGTCCGGAGAAAGAGCTCTCTTACTCGCATCAAATCCCAACCAATCGGTAGCACTCCCGGGGTTCAAATATATTTTATCAAAATGAGTAACCGTATTAAAACCAGTCGTATAACCTAATTGTATCGAATTCTTCACAGGCAAACTCTTGGTCGAAATCTTAATAAACCCTCCGGCAAAATCTCCAGGGATTTCAGGCGCAGGAGATTTATATATCATCATATTATCTATTTGCGAGCTCGGTAATATATCAAAAGAAAATGCACGGCTATCCGCTTCCAGACTTGGAGCGGCGGTTCCATTAATCCAAACATTATTATAACGCTGCGGCAACCCCCTGACCACAACAAAACGATCTTCTATTATCGAAATACCAGGAACACGCTTCACTACTTCCGAAGCATCCCGATCCAGTGTTTTTGCTATTTGTTGCGACGAAATACCGCTTGTAACCTGTACCTGGGCCTTCATACTTTCCAGCAAAGCCATTTCCGTATCGTTTCTGCGCCGTACCGCAACCATAACTTCCTGTAAAAGGACTCCATCTTCCTCCATCAATAAAACAGTCGATACATTACTTCCGCTTTTAACTTCTACTTCTTTATGAATCTCTTTATATGACAAACATTTACAAACTAATACTTTCTTTCCTTCCGGCACGTGAGGCAAAGAAAAGTTTCCATCCAAATCGGATACACCTACAACAGATGTACCTTGTATTGATAAAGTAGCCCCTATAATAGCCTCCCCACTTTTAAAATCTTTTACTGTTCCCGAAATAGATCCGTTATTCCCAAAAGCAAAAATATTTTCTGAAAATGATATTTGAAATATACATAACATTATAAAAAAAACACATGCGAATCGTCTCATCATTTTATTCATTTTTTACGCGACAAAAGTATAATGCTGCCAATACAAACAGGTTACAATACAATGAACTGTAATTACACATTTATGACATTACGATAACAAAAAATAATGCATCAAATATTCAAATGATTATTCCATTCCTACAATAAATATATAAACTCTATGTCGGAAAATAGTATTTATAAAAAAACGACCGATATAAAAAACAATTGATTTTTATTATTTTTACGAATTAAAACGAGAGCGTATACCTATGATTATTAAAAAAAAATTACTGATTTTCGTCTGGCTCATTTTTTTGTCATTTTCCCTGTCCGGCCAAGAAAACCTATTTGTCTTTCCCAAGAACCAGGAAGAATTTAACGACATCAAAAATAAATCTTTACGCGGAGACCCTCAGGAGAAAGCAAAATATCTTTATGAAATAGGATATTGTTATGAACATGGTATTGTCGTGGAAAAGAATATAAAAGAAGCTGTCAACTGGTACATAAAATCCGGATCGAGAAATTATATACCTGCTTGGTTAACTTTAGCACATGTCTATGAATCGAGAAATAATCCGATCATGTCATTAAAATCTTATTATAACGCCGCACTTATCGGAAGTGATGAAGCTGAACAGGAACTCGCCGGTATTTTCGAAGAAGATAATGACATTATTGCAGGACATTATCTCTCCAGACTTTATTATAAACGTAACGATAACAAGAACTTTGAGATTACCGCATATAACAATGTAAAAAAAGGAGACATTTTTATACAATGGATATGGGGAAAATATATTACAAAAAAATACGCAAAAGACCCGATACGTTATTTAGAAGGCTTTCACTGGCTTGAAAAAGTAGCCACCAGCGATTCTGCAAAAGTAATGAATATTTTAGCGCAAGAATTGGGTATCACCTCCAACAACGAAGATTTCGTGAACTGGTACGGATGGCAAACTCAAGAAACAATATCTAACGCATGGATAGAATTCGGGGTACTTTGCCTGGAGGGTACTGCTTATACTCAAAAGGATCCTCAAAGAGCCGTAATTTTATTTCAAAAAGCAGCAGAACGGGGAAACATCGAGGCAATGAAATATCTGGAAAAATGTTATACCAGCGGAACGGGAGTGACAAAAGACAGCCAGAAAGCTCTATACTGGAAAGAAAAAGCAGAAGAAAGGGAAGATAACGGATTATTAGAATCGTACATGTGGATGCTCGGCCTTTAAATGACGGTCGCCCGCTTATCGCCATTTTTAATCGCCAGGAAAAAACCGGTCCGTATTTCTTTTAAAGACAAAAAGATGTCTTATCCGCATGGTCGGGACATGATATTTTTTCCCGTGTAATCTCCTGAAAACGTTTCTTACATTTCTTCCCTGAGACTATTGAGCAGAGACCACATTTTTTCACCCTCGTCCATATAGAAAGGAGTTATTGCAAAATGTCCGCTTTCTATCCTGCAGTTGGGAGAAGGCGAACAAAGTAATTCTCCCCTGAACAAGAAACCTATCCGTTTTCCGACCGCTTTTCCGGTTTCGTCTGCAAAGATACCGTTTTTTTCATCCTTGAGTTTGCCGATTATCTGATATTCTGTTTTTCCATCAATAACAACAGAATCCATCCCGATATACTCAAAATCCTTTACGGTTACAAACGGCTTTACTCCAATGCTGTCATTCGCATCTTCCGATATATGGTACCACCCGTCAGGCTTTGTCGTCGATTTCGAAACACATCCCCCGAACAAGACGAGAACAGTGCACGTTATGCCAAATAATTTTAGATTCATAACCAACCACCTTTTATATTATCACACAAATTTATATTTAATTATTTTACGTCAATAATTTTTTCGGGAAAAACGTCATTTCCTGAAAACGGTTTTATCCACCGATTATTTATCTTGAGATTTTATGATAAATATACCCCGGAATCTTTTCGAAACCGGGGTATATTCATAAGAAAAATATTTAATTATACCGTCTCATAATTTTATCACCTCTAAATGATCTATATGACAATCATTCGCATTTTCTTTTCCATGAGACATATTGAAGTCATATCCGTTATTATCGGGATCATACGATAATTTTACCGTATGTGTACCTGCTTTCATACCGCGTAGCCCGATATAATTGGAATTCATCCACGTTGTCCAGTCTCCGGTTGCTTCCAGAATGAAAGTTCCGGTATCCTTTCCATCTACAAAGACAGAACGTATTGCGCAGTAAGTGCCATCGGGCCCGTGTCCGTTCGCTCCTCTCAATACGATCATATAATCTCCGTCTTCCGGTAATTCTACAGTGAACCCCAAATCTGCAGGTTTGGCACACAGGTCTACAACAAAACCTGTCCCCGTATATCCGGGATGTACCTTGCATAAAGTACCGGAATGACTGGCTTGTTCCGCTTCATATACGGCTCTCCTCGTCGTATGGATAACCGGATTGGACATATCGGACTGAAAACCGTTCTTATTATCTACGGAATATACCGAATAAAAACCACTCGGTTCATCTTTCATAGAATACGGGGAAGTTACCAGCTTATCTTCAGTATCATTATCAGCATGCAAATAATATTTCAATCCGTCTTCCTGCTCCCAGGTAAGAACAGAATCACGCAGAGATAATACAGGCTCTACCGGAGACCAGCATTTTCCCGGGCCTGCCTGAACCAGATTTATTTTATTATCCGGTGCTCCGGCAACCATTTCCATATCTATGACATAATGTCCTTCGGATGCGGCCGGCAAAATGTAAGGAAGCGTTTTTTCTTCGCCGTTTACTTTCAACGATTTTATTTTATTTCCGTTTCCTTTGACATTCACATCTATAAGAGCATTCCTGTATTTAAAGCCGGAAAGAGATAATTTACCGTTTACCATTTCAGGAACCACCGGATTGAAAGAAACTCCTTCTTCGGTAAGATTTATTCCGAATAATACCCGGTAAACCATGCTTATATAGGAAGATACCGACCATAACTGCCTGCTGGAATTAAGAGCTGTCCCTCTGTCATATCCGGTATCATAGGTCATATTTTCCTTATGTGTAAGGAATAACGCGGATTGACGCATAAGAGATTTCACCATATGGTTTACGGCTTCGACATTGCCGGCTTGTCTGGCGGCATACATATAAGGAGTCTGCCATACAGGCCATATACTCTTATTATGATATGAAAAATCATCGGGAATAGAGGGATAAAGCACTGCTGCTCCGTATTGGTAAAGAGGATAATTCTCTACCATTTCTTTAGATTGTTCTTCTGTTGCCGCACCCAATATGGCACATAATCCGTTGGACATGACGCCTACACGGCCGGTAGCCTTGTAAGCGGAAATTTCAGGATACAAATAACAGTCGTAAAGTCCTTTCTTTTCGTTCCAGAAATACTTATTGATGTTCGTTTTTAAAATATCATGATATTGTTTCCAGTAAGAAGCTTCGCTCTCCGGTTTTCCCAGCAACTCAGCCGACCGGAAGAGAAATTCATACAGGAACAGATGCAGGGCATTGGTTCCGCATGAGAACGAACTGCCTATCATGGCATTTGTAAACCAGTTGGGATAAGTATGGGTACGCCAGTCCATTGAACAGGTTTCTCCTTTGAACAAGCCGACATTCTTATCGAAAGCGACATGTATATCTTTCCGGGCCGTATTTCCAAGGCCTTCATATACCGATGCGAGCCAGCCCTTATCGCCTGTATACAGATAATATTCCCAGGCCGCCATCGCCCAGACTACCCTGTCGGTAGAGATGGGCCAGGAACCTCCGCTACCGGTATCCTGCAAGGCTTCCTCCGGATTCTTTAAGGTCTGCTTCTCCAAAGTCTTACGCGACTCGTCCGGCATGATCCACGCATACGAAAAATAGATGCTATATACGGCATCGCGTGTCCAGGTATCGGGCCAAAGGGCTCCGGCCATAAATGTGCTGTCGGTACGAACATCCAGCAACATTTCTTCCAAAGCCATATTGTAAAGAGCCTCCATCAACAGATTGTTTTCGGTTGAGAATTTGGGAAAACCGGATATGTCTTTATTCAGTTTCCAAACATTACTGCCGTGATAGTCGGACTTTATCTCGGTGGCGGAAACAGCTTCCGCCATCCTTTGTCCCAAAAATGAGGCATCTGTAACACTATTAGGTGTGAAGGCGAACGAAAGGAGCGATCCTTTTTCCCGGACCAACGTCCAGTGTGAAGAGAAATCGGTATTCCGGTCCGACCCGGTCATTTTCAGACTTCCGTTTTCCTCCGCCAGACGAGACTCAATCCCTGTCGTCTTATTGGAAATCGTATACCATCCGCAATTTTTCTGGGTAACAAAATCGAAATTTCCGTAAAACCACTGCGCCGATTCGGGGCGTTCTCCCTCAACGGAGACACAGGTAACCCGGTCACCGTCGAGAGAAAGATAACGTCCGCTTTTTTTATTCTTGATGTAAATTTCTTCTCCCGGAGTCGCTTCGATTTCCCACAAAGAACTTTCTCCCATCTTTTCGGAGCCGAATTTACAAAGCCCGTCTTCTTCATATAAATATTCTCCGGTTTCCCTATTCTGAAATCTCCATTCGGAATATATCTTGCCTTTACTGCTGCAAGCTGTTACGAATAAGAGGAGAACTCCTATTACGAAAACCAAATACTTCGGAATTGTTTTCATATATAATTAAGTTTCAATTAAAATACAACTATTTTAGATGTATTCATTTCATTACCGGATTTTACACATACGATATATGTACCTGTATTCCATCCTTGTGTAGGTAATGTAATTTCATTTTCACCTGCAGTATTCATAACTTTAACAAGTTGTCCCATCGTATTATAAACCTGAACTTCGGACACAATTTCCTTGCAGGAAACTTTAACTTCGGCACCAGCTTTCACCCAGTTAGGATAGACTTTGACACTTTTATTATTCATAACAGATTGAACAGCACTGGTAACGTTTTTTTTCACACTACACACATGAGTAGGTGTTATACCGGCAGGCATAAGAATAGTTTTGTCGAATGAGCCTTTTCCGTTATTACTGTAACCTCCGTTTTCCTTTTTGGTCGCACTGTTATGGAAATTGATACTGACTTCACCGTCATCCACCGAACACAATCCCATATCGTCATATCCATCACCGTCGAAATCCCCTAATACCGGAATGTCATAGGACGTACCGAATTTCATCTCGATATCCTTCACGGCAAAATCGGGAGTTTTATATTCGGTAGTGGAAGGAGTGAACGAACATAACCAGGAGCCTTTATCGTAACAAACGACATCGTCCTGACCGTCACCGTTCATATCTCCGGCCAGCAGAATATCTTTATCGCTTATACCGAATTGAAGGTTCACATCGGGAGCCATCGCCATAAAATGCATCAGCCACCAAAGTCCCCATTCATTATCCCGGCGGATAGCCACGTCTCCTATACCGTCCCCGTTGAAATCGCCCGATAATCTTTTATCTCCTACCGACATTCCATAAATCACTTCCTGAGGATCAACGAAATTATTTGAACCGTCATTATAATAAAAAATCCACTTAATCAATGCATCGTTCAAATCGACTTCGCATAAATCGAAATGGCCGTCACCATTAGCATCAAACACATAAATATCCGAGATAGCCCTGTCTTTCGTTTGAGTAGGCAATGTAAGATCGATCTTCCCGTCCAAATCGAAATCAAATGAATAGCCTTCACTCTGGGACCAATAAACCAAACCGTCCTGACTGTACATACTCATAGTCAAGGATAAAGAAAATAATAAAAAGATAATTTTTTTCATGGCTTTTAATTTTAATATTAATTATATCAATTTACTATGCAACGATTTTGTAATAATACCTCATGAGTATTTCTATCGCTTACACATATCAAATACACCCCTTTTGTCCGCCGGCCGACAGAACAGGATATTTCCTGTTCTCCGGCTATGATATTTTTTTGCAATATCAAGCGCCCCGGCATATCCATCATGCTCAAAGAATATTCCTTACCGGAAAACAATTCTGGAGACTTCACCTGTAACCATCCCGAACTATCCAGGAAGAAGACCGATTTATCGTTTTTTTTTACATCTTCGATGCCTCCATACTCGGGCGACATAAACATCAAATTATCGTAATCGGCGCTATTGCGGTCAACTGGTCCGTAATGAACAGCCGTAACAATGGCATCGGCCCAGTCCTCTCCCCATAATCCTTTTATATCTTCCCGGATATCCCGCTCATATTCCACCCATACGCCATTCTGTGGTTTTACAGGAAGTAATGTTATATAGGCTATATTCGGCTGGTTATAACCTACCCGATAATAAAGGTCTCTGGTTTCCCATACGGGAGATGTCTTAGACGGTTTCAATAAACGAAAACCGAACCAGCTGGCCGTCGTATTATTGGAACGAACCGCTATTTTAAATTTGTTAAATTTATTCACAGGTACGCGTATGGCTCCCTTAGTGGTCGTATTGAAACGAATATCTCCGGCTGTCACCCGAATGGCTTTTTCTCCTTTATAGGCATCATTTATAGAATACCACTCAGCGACATTACCGTTATAATTGCTGGAAACTACCAAAGGTTCCTCATCGTCCATAACAGAGATAAAATCGGCATCGGCGGGATGAAGGGTTTTTCCTTCTGCATCATATTCAAAGACCAGATCGGGAAAATCGTAAGAACCTTGCCGAGGCGCTTCCGGCAAAGAAGGCGAATGTTCCGATGTCAAAACCAAAGTAGCAAACGATGCAACAGAAGAAACCGTCGTTTCGATACGGTTATTATTTACCGTATAAGGTAATTCGGTACTGCCGTCGATCGTAACACAATATAACTTATGAGGAACCAGACCCGAAGGCAAATCGAATGCACACGACACTGAAGACGGTTGAGGGTCTTTATTTACTATATCCCAGCGCAAATCCACCGAATTACCAAAATTAATAAGATCCACTATCATGGCATCAATATGCCGCGTACGTTTGTCATAGCGTTTTTTCAATTTATAATAAAGACCGTTATTACTACCGGTACAAGCGAGATTCCCTTGCATATAGTCCGTAATCAGATAAGCGGGGTTAGAATAATACAAGTATGCGCCGTAAGCTGCTACAAAACGATTCCAACCGGCAATACGGGACAAAACATCCTTCGGATAATTCACGGCATGAAACGGTACGGGATCGGTAAATCCGGCCACTCCGTCCACCACTTGCGCTGCAGGATATCCTCCGGCTGACAAACAAACGGCAAACTGGTAGTCTATATTCTCCCGGGGCCAGCTCGTCGTCAGGTTCATTTCGGCAGGAGGATAAAAATTTGCGAATACCGGTTTATCGGGGAACCGGGATTTCGCATCATAAATATCCCTGTACAGATCGGAATATTTCGTTCCCGTCCCGAAAGGCCACAATTCCATGAATTGGTGGTTTGCTACCGCACCTGTCGTATAATGAGGAATGTTTCCGCTCGTAGAAGGAAGTTGCAAAGCGGTAGTGGTAACATCGTCCCGGCATCCTTTCACAGCTTTATCCAGTTGATCTACGAACTGTGCCATCTCGTAAGAGAAATTACCAGTTCCCGACAGTCCGTCACATACATATGTTTCAGGAAATCCGTACCAGTCCCAGCGATATCCGTCCCAGTTATACTCATTTTGAGCCATGACCGCCTGAGCCGTAAAATGTTCGTTAAAGCTTTTATATGTAGCTCCGTTCACCTCTTCCGGTGCATTCACACTCTCGTTCGTAGACATCAGATAAAGATAAGAGTTGCCATATGTCATGAAACTCCGGTCTCCGCTGTTCCGCATCGCCCAATCGGGATGAGACATGGCAAAAGCAGGGGTTGCTGCATAAATGCCCGTATAACAGACCGAACGGCCACCGATAGAACGGAACTTCTCGATCTTACGTTTCATCATCTCCCGGCTGGTCCATAAACGGTCGTCTCCCACATATGTATTCCAGGTAGATGTACGGGGAGCTATTTCCTCATGGGCTCTCATCCAGGGATGATATTCGAGCGTATTGATCCCGGCAGCCTGTAAAGCTTTTCCCCATTTATCCACATCGAGAGAATTGTCAAATATACACGTCCATCCATGCCGCAAATTTACCTCCGATCCTGTTTCTTCTATTGTCGCTAACGGTAGTACAAGCGGACGTGAAGAATCTATATCGGCCATTGTAACAGCAAGAATGCCTTGTAATGGAACCGGAATTTCCATATCTACACTTCCGGTTCCATTCAATAAAGCATAATGTTCGTATTTTGGTTTCTCCCTCTTATAGAAATTCACTAATACTCTGTTCTCGGAAGCCCGGTACAAAGCCATATCGTCATAACCGTCCCCATTAAAATCGCCGACTACAGGAATATCGGACTGTATACCGAAGGAGACTCCGTTGATAGCCAGATGGGTTTCAAAATCGGGATATCCTGTTATAGATGAAAATGCAACATACCAGGTTCCTGTAGAAGGACGATACACACAAATATCATCTACTCCGTCGGCATTGAAATCTCCTGCAAGCGGAATATCACCGGGCAACCCAAAACGGCCTTTGGCATCGAATTGTCCGTCACAGGGAGCAAAATCGACATACCAGGTGGCTAATGCGGCCGATCCCGAGCGCATAATCGCCAGATCGGTCTTTCCATCCCCGTTAAAATCACCAACGACACACCGGTCTGTCTCACTGACCCCGAAGTTTACCGGAGCTATTTCCTGATAATTTCCGTTCCCGTCATTTATCTTCCATATCCACCGGATCGTTTCTCCCGACATATCTATTTCACAGATATCGGACTTACCGTCTCCATTATAATCACCTGCCAAAGCACCACCGGAAAACGGAACAGTCAAAGATTGAGAAATAACAGAATGGTTTCCGGCGTCAAAATTCCACCCGGTCTGTGTACGGTATATCAGATCATCATGCGCATAAAGTCCCGTACTGAACATGATCGCCGAGAATAATATAATATGTGCTTTTTTCATATCGGATTTATATATATTGGTGATAATACAATGTCTGTAAAATATCTTTTCTGTTTAATAGCCCGGATTATTCGGCAACAGGTTAGAATTGGCATCTATATCGTCACTGGGAACAGGCAGTAACAAATGTTTGGGTAAAGTAAAATTAGACTTACCGATACTTGTAAAGAACGCCTTCGCATATTCTCCGTTCTCATCATATCTGATCAGGTCGAACCAACGGTGTCCGCCTTCAAAGGCCAACTCCATACGCCGTTCGTGACGAATAATCTCTCTTAATTCTACTTGGTCCAAAGTAGTTACGTTCGGAAGCCCGGCTCTCATTCTTACCCGGTTAAGTGGTCCTCCTTCGTTCTCGGAAGAAGCAGAAGCAGAAGCTTCGGATACGCGTCCCAGTTCATTAAGAGCTTCGGCCTTCATAAGCAGTATATCGGCAAAACGCAAAACCGGGAAGTTAAGAGGACTGTCCATAGCACGGTCCACTCCTATATTCTTACACAGGAATTTCTTGACATTATGCCCTGTCTGAGAACAGGCAGGGTCGTACGACCAGCCCTGATAAACGTCACCCTGACACCAAACCGACACCGGTTTCCGCAGGTCGCCTGATTCATAAGCAGATACAAATTCAGGATACACGGCAAACCAACCGAAGTTTCCCCACTTGCCTCCGATATTTATACTGGCCAGCGGTGCCATATATTCATGGTGCCAGCCTCCCTGTCCCAAAATATCGAACTCGGCATACGCTGTTACATCTTTTTCATACTGTACCTCGAAAAGGCTTTCGGGACCGTTCTCACGGGTATCGTCAAAATTCCATTCATATTTACGGTTCAAAGAGTATACACCCAGATTTGTGACAGAGTCTATCGCCACCAAAGTCTCGTTATATTTTTTAAGCGTAAGATATACCTTCGCCAGCATGCCGAATGCAGCGCCTTTGGTCGCACGGCCTATATCCGTCGAATTTTCATAAACAGCGGGCAACATAGAGGAAGCATCGGACAGATCATTTATGATATTCTGGTACACAATATCTTTACTGGTTCTGGAAACCTGAAGGTTATCACTGGCAGTCTGTTGTTTCTCGATCCAAGGCACATCCCCGAAAAGTCTCACCAAATTGAAATAATACAGGGCTCTGAGAAAATGGGCTTCTCCCTTATACTGTGTTTTTTTGGCATCCGATATTTTCGGAGATTTATCAATATTGGACAATATCCAGTTGGTACGACTTATACCCGCCCACGGCCCGCGCCATAACTCTTTTGCTCCGGAATTATCACTCGTAGTAGTAAAATTGGACAACTGGGTAGTCTCCAAACCGTTCCCTCCGGCTTCATTCCCTACACGGCCTTCACCGGCCATAATGTCGAGCGTCCACATACGTAAATTATACATATACGAGCTTTGGAGCCTTTGATACATCGAATTCACCCCGCTCTCTATTTCTTCCGGACTACCCTTTTCGAAAAAGTTCTCGGTAATAATCTGGTCGTTGGGTAATATATCCAGATTATCCATACATCCGCTTAATGATAGCGATAATCCCACAGCGGATATAATATATAAATATATATTATTTATTTTCATAGCTACAATAGATTTAAAATTTAATTGATGCTCCAAACATATACGTCCTGCAAGTCGGATAGATGCCATAGTCAAGTCCCCACAGTCCCACTTCAGGATCGAGTCCCGAATAGTTTGTCAGAGTCCACAAATTATCGAAGCTGAGATACAGTCTGAGCGATTTTACTCCTGCTCTTTTTATCCAATCCTGGGTGAACGTATATCCGAAAGTAAGATTTTTCAATCTCAGATACGAACCGTCTTCCACCCAGCGGGTAGAGGCTCTGTTATTGCGGTTAGGATCGGCGTATATAGCACGCGGCATCGTATGGCTGCTGCCTTCTCCGTTCCACCGGTTCAAAGTGGAGGTAAACTGATTGTACGCACTTTCCATACCTTCATGAGAAACTCTTACTCCATTCCATATATCATTTCCGTAAGAACCCTGGAAAAAGAGGCTTAAATCAAAATTCTTATAACCGAACTGGTTATTAAAGCCAAAAATGAAATCGGGTTGCGGATTACCGATAACCGTACGGTCAAGGTCATTAATTACATTATCATTATCATTGACATTGACGAAATAAATATCACCGGGCGAAGTATTCACTTTGGAATCGTGAGAAGCTTTATCCGCCGCCCTATTCTCCATAGCCGGACCTGTGAATACCTGATCAAGGTTCTGATATATTCCTCCCATTACAAATCCATAGAAAGAATTAATAGGCAAACCTTCCCGGATTAAACTGATGCCATTAAGAATTTCCGGGCCTCCCAGTTTCAATACCTCATTCTTGTTGAAAGACATATTCAAGTTGGTCTCCCAGGTAAACTGACCGACAAAATTGCGCGTATTCAAGGTGAATTCGATACCCTTATTTCTTACTTTTCCTATATTTACAGGGGGCCAGTCTTCTTGTTCCAGCGATGTACCGCTGGTTTGCGGAACCGGTTTTTTCGTCAGCATATCATTCGTATTCTTCAGGTACAAGTCCACACTGGCAACTATACGGTCATTCAGGAACCCCATATCCAAACCTACATTATACTGTTCGACAGCTTCCCATTTGATAGAAGGATTAGACAGTTTGTAAGGATAGATAAGTGATACCAAATTGGATTCGAAACCTCTTTGCGAACCGAAATTATAAACTCCGTTTACCTCCAGTTTATCGGCAAAGGCGTAAGCATCGATATTTTGATTACCGGTCTGCCCATAACCTAATCTCAGTTTCAGCATAGATATCCAGGGAACATCTTTCATAAACTCTTCATTGGATATATTCCAGGCTGTAGAAAAAGAAGGGAAATATCCGAACCGGTTGTTTTTACCGAATTTTGAAGAACCGTCGGCACGGAAAGTGGCGGTAAGAAAATAACGGTTATCATACGAATAATGCAGACGTGCCATATAGGACATCAACGCCCATCTATAAGAATTTCCTCCTACATCTGTAGCTTTAGTCGAATTATCGAGTTCGGTCGTCATTTCGCTGGCCCGGCCCGTACCGGCCGCCGACATCCATTCTTTTTTATACTCTTGGTATGACGTACCTATCATCGCATTCAATTTGTGTTTTCCTATCTTCTTATCATAAGAAAGAGAGTTGTCCCATAAATAAAGTTCTTCATAAGCAGAAGACAAGGATTGGGAAGTATTGGTTTGTTCCTTATTTCCCCATTTATATTTAGGAATATAATTATTGTTATATTCATATCCTAGTTCGGCTCCGCCGGTCGTCTTAATCACCAGACCTTTTATGATCTCCCATTCTGCCGACATATTCGCCAGCATCCGGAAACCTTTCATGCGATAAGACTGCTCATTGATAATAGCGACGGGATTCAACGCGTCTCCGTTCAGCTCCGCATTTCCTGTAGGCCCGTTATATTCCCCGTTCTCATCATACATGGCAACGGAAGGAAGCATCCTCATAGCATTCTGGATCACTGTAGATACCGGTTGATTACGACGATTTTCCGCACTGAGGTTAATATTAGCGGTTACTTTTACATTGCTGAGTATCTGAGAAGAGACGTTAGATTGTAAAGTCAAACGATTGAAATCCGAATTTTTCATAATTCCTTCTTGCGTATAATAACCTAAAGAAGTGGAATGCTGTATTCTTTTTGTTCCCCCCAGAATGGAAAGATTCACCTTGTGCATGGGTGCCATCCGGAATAACGGAGAAATCCAGTCGGTTCCTTTGCCTAACGAACCGGGATCGGAAAACAACGGATTCAAGGAGAGACCGGCATTGCCTCTCATATCATTATGTAAAGAGGCATACTGCGAAGCATTCATCATATTGAATGTCTTCGCGGTTTTCTGAATACCGTAACTATAATCCAAGTTTATCTCCGTTTTGCCTTCACGTGCCTGCTTGGTAGTGACGATCACCACGCCATTCGCACCCCGTGAACCGTATATAGCAGTAGCAGAAGCATCTTTAAGTACATCTATAGTTTCTACATCTGCTGGATTTATATACCACATCCCGCCGTTCACGGGAACTCCGTCAATAACATACAAAGGGGAAGCATCATTTATCGTTCCCACTCCCCGTATAAGGATAGAGACATCTCCTCCGGGAGCACCCGAATTTTGGACAACCTGCACACCGGATATTTTTCCAGCCAGCGACTGAACGACATTGGATGTCGCATTCTTCGTCAGCTCCGCACCCTTTACCGATGCAATAGCGCCCGTTACATCGGAGCGGCGCATCGTACCATATCCCACAACAACCACCTCGTCCAGGGCCTTGGTATTCTCTTCCAATACGATATTCACCGCACTCTTCCCCGATATATTCACTTCGGCCGGATGATACCCGACATAAGAGACCTGAAGAACAGAGCCAGTACCCGTACGAACGGAAAAATCCCCGTTCATATTAGTAACAGTCACATTACCAGATCCCTTTATCTGTACTGTAGCGCCAATAATGGGTTCTCCCGATGCACTCACCACTTTTCCCGAAATAAATTGCTGCGATTGTGCTCCAGACTGCTCGGAACGTACTTGTGTACCAAAAGCCATCATATCGGCCTGCTGCAGTGAGAACAGCGCCATAGCTACGATAAGTCCGCATTGCCTGATGACTCTTTTTCGTTTTCTCTCTCTTGTCATAATTGCGTGTTTTTCGATGTTATTTTTTATCTGTTTTTCATGTAAAAAATAAAGCACTTTTATATTATGCTAAATTAAAAGAATGTCATACATACTCTTTTCTCCATTTTAACCAACAATTATGGTATTTTATCATAATCGTGGGTTCAAACAGGATATTAGAATATTTTCCTTTACAAAGAATTTCTATTTTAATAGACGTGGAACACCACCTTTTCTCCAATAGTCCTCAATTCGTTCCAATGTAACACCCTTCGTTTCAGGAACATAGAAATATCCCCAAATAATTGCAGCCAACGCAATGACCGCATAAAACCAGAAAGCTCCCGCAGGATTACCCAGATTCTCATCGCCCAGATATATTTCCGTTCCTCCTATTGTAAATGCTTTAACTATTTTAAAGAATGTAAATGAAACGATTGCATTGAACACCCACACGGACAACGAGCCTAAAGAAGAGCCGAGCCCGCGCACTTTTTGAGGAAATATTTCAGAAATAATCAGCCAGCCCAACGGGCCTATGCTGATCGCATAAAATGAAACATAGGAAAAGACCAGTATGATGGACAGCCATTTCCCAGCTTCGCCCAGATGTGATGATAAAGCAAAACAGGTACCCAGCAGAACCAGAGAAACAAATATGCCGGTAAGTCCTGTAAAATAAAGTTTACGTCTTCCCAGTTTATCGACAAAATACACCGACACTAATGTAAACAGAAGATTAATGATTCCGACACCCACCGCTGCCCATATAGCAGAAATAGTACCGTCGAAACCGGCCATCAGAAAGATCTTGGGACTGTAATAAATTACTGTATTGATTCCTATAAATTGCTGGAAGAACATAATACCGATACCGATGATCACCGCATTCCTCAGCCAGGGTTTCATAAGTTCCCTGAATCCCGATTTTTCCTCCTTACTTTTTTCTATTTCTCCTTTGATTGTGCGATACGAATTTTCCATACCTTCATACCCTTCTATACGGGCAAGAACTGCACGGCCTTCCTCTTCCCTTCCATTGCTGATCAGCCACCGGGGGGTCTCCGGCATAAACAGCATTCCTATCAGCAATATCAAAGCGGGGATAACTCCAACATAAAACATAGGACGCCAGCAGGAAACAACTGCCTCATCGGCAAAAGCAAGATCGGAAAGATAGGATGCCAACACACCTACCGTAATCATAAGCTGAAACATGGAAACCAATGTGCCCCTTTTTTGAGCAGGCGATATTTCTGCTATGTACAACGGTACGGCAAAAGAAGAAACCCCGATCGCCACCCCAAGAAATAAACGGGATACGATGAGATGTCCTATATTGGGTGCAAACCCCGACCACAGGGCTCCTATGGAAAAAATAACGGCAGAAGCCAGGATAACTGTCTTTCTCCCCAGTCTGTCAGTCACTTTCCCACAGAACAAAGCTCCCAGCACAGCACCTACCAGACCCGCTGCCGTCACCACTTCTATCATGGAATTATCCAAACCGAAATCTTTCTGAAAAAAAGGAATCGCACCGGAAATGACCCCGGTATCGAATCCAAACAGCAAACCTCCTGTCGCTGCAATAATTGCAATGACGTAAATTACGGCATTATTGTGTTTTGGTTTCATTGTATTTGAATTTAAGAATTGAAAAAAATTATTTATCAGGGTTCGTAATTTCTCCAGACATTTTCTTTCAGTGCAGGATTCGGCACATACAGAAATGATTCGGGCGATCTTTCGAACGTACGGTATATAGCCTCTCCTTTTACAATACCTAAATCGGAATGGTCAGCCGGAGTTTTACATATCAGTGCTGTCTTCTCGTAAGAAGGATTGGCACTCCACTCGATCTTGTTCTTTTCATTAAAAACAGGAAACCAAGCTATGCCTTTATGTTTACGGATACCCTCATACTCAAATCCGTAATCTCGGTCACACCAAGCCCCGAAAGTCAAGGGCTCATCGGGATTGGCACTAATAGTGGCATGCGCCCAATACGGAGGAACGATCACGACGTCTCCGGCCTTAGCGTACACGGCATAACAACGTCCAGGATTATCTTCGGCATACTCCTGCATATATATGATAGCTTCTCCCGACCAGATTTCATAAACTTCAGGAGTAGACCAATCGCTGAAACGCGATACCCAATGAATGTGCCCCTGGCTACGGATAGGTTCGTTACCTAAACGACCCGCTGCATATGTCACGACACCATACAGCAAATGCATTTTATAAAGCTGCTCTTTATGTTCCTGCTTCCCTACGTCCATGGCTATAGAATATACGATTTCAGGACCATCACAATCAGGATCGGCCAAACTCGCCCGTATATCGTTGAGAAAACGATTCTCCACCTGCGGACCGAACACATCTTTCCCATATACGAACCCCATAGGGTTCGTAGTGGGTACTATATCAAATCCCGGATTAAATTTCATAGTATTTATACGTTATGTTTTACAAATGCTTTAATGGTCCCGCATAATTGTCCGTCCGACTCTCCGTACGGACGTATGGTATATCGTCCCACCGAAGCAGGTATGATAAAAGTTTCGGCATAATGTACCACAAACGGATCGAATGCTCCGTCGGGACTTTCCACTACAGCTTCCCTGCCTTCTACCAGATTCAATACGTTCACGCTGCCGTCGGTCTCGTGCGTAACAGGTTTTGAAAACCAATGTCTGCGAGTTTCAATGAATTCACATTCGTGAAGTCCGGTATGTTCTTCGGTCCAGCCGTCTCCCTCCGCTACTTTTTCTATTTTATTATATATCTCTTTTTTTACCCAAGATTCAGTACGGTTCCACTGGATGACTTCTTTTCCATGACCTATATTGATAGGACGGGGACGGCCATCCAGTCCCAAACGTCCCCAATCCCACAATTTGAATGTAAAGATGTAAGGAGTCGCACTTATTTCAAGTACCATGCTGTTCTGTCCCGAACAATGTATAGTTCCGGCCGGAATCAATACGTGATCATGTTTTTTCACAGGATAAGAACCTACGTATTTATCTGCATCGAATCTACCTGTAGTTTGTGCATCCGTCAGTGCCTGTATCATTTCAGCAGGTTCCGTTCCTTCTTTCACTCCCAAATATACAGTTGCATCATCTTCGGCATCCAGCAAATAGTAGCTCTCGTCCTGCGTATAATGCATACCGAATTTTTCCTGTATGTATTGAGTAAGCGGATGTACCTGTAAACTGAGATTACCACCCTCCATCGTATCCAGGAAGTCGAAACGGATAGGAAATTCATCTCCGAACCTCCCGTATACAGGGTTACCCAGCAACTCCCGGGGATAAGCAAAGACAAGGTTAACAGAAGGTATCTCGAAACGGATATCCCCGAAACCCAGGAAAAGACTGTTTTCCTCGGGTACGCAATCAAAGCACCAGGCAAAATTAGGAGTGTTTTTATCCAAATCGCAGATTTCTTTCATCCATTGTCCGCCCCAGGGACCCGGATCGAAAAAGGGCACTACGCGGAAAGGAGTGGAAGCCGCTTTTTTAAGACCCTGTTCTACTGCGGCCGCCGTTGCCATTTTAGGTTCTCCGGCCACATTGGTATCCAGCACATAATTCCACCGTTTCATTAATTTCTTTTTCCAGCGGTCGCAAATACGCCAGTCCACAAAAAAAGCACGTTTATACTGCAACCCCGGACGTTCCTTTTTATTTTCAATTCCGACATTGGATATTTCATTCCGTCTGAACCTTAATTGGAGTTCCCAACGAGCCATATCGGCATATACGAGCAAATCGCTCTTTTCACAGAGATATGCAGCACCCACACCATAGACGATGATTTCTCCTGATTCCACAGAATTTATACCGGCACGAACCGCGCTGACTTTCTTGTCATCAAAATAACAGTCCATATGGAAACGGGTCATATATCCGAATATCTCGTCATCGGTAATATCATCTTTAAAAAAGGTATTGATCTCCCCGGAAGTTTTCATCGCATCCGCCGAATTGAACCAATGAGCTTTAGGGAATGCCTGCGTCAAAGCCTGCTTTACTTCTTCGTCCAAAATACCCTGATAACAGTCTATTACAAGAATTCTAACATTCTTTTTTACTATATCCAGTTCTGTCCGAAGCCGGGCTGTTATAGCGGACCAACCGGACCAGCACATATTTTCGGAATCAGGGGTTACGGACACGACAGGAAATTTGTCGTAATTAGATTTATAATTTGAATATTTCTTCATTTTTTTCTTTTTTTATTTCCGATAAATAATAATCCAAGCCCAGTACAGCCGCATTATCGCACAGGGATGACGCAACTATCCGTACTTTATTAACAGGCGACCACGCAAGTCCATTCACCCTATCTGTAATATACGGCAGAATAATATCTTTGCTCTTCATGATACCACCTCCCATGATTACCACCTCAGGATCGTAAGAATGGATATAGGAAACAATAGCAGCCGTCCATACATCCATGCATTCTTTACATATTATCGTGGCATCGGGATCTCCTTCTCTCATCAGGGAGAAAAGGCGTTTAAAGTCTAAATCGGCAACATTCTCTTTGAACCGGGACGATATATTTTCATTGGATCTGATGATCTCGGGTAAAAAGAAAGAAGAGGCCATTGCTTCCACACAACCTCTGTTTCCGCAACTGCAACGACGTCCCCGGTAGTCAACGATAATATGCCCTCCCAGTGAACCAGCCTGACTATGACTGCCGACAAGAGGACGGCCATTTAGGATCACCCCCGTACCGATACCGGTTCCTATTGTCATAGTCACAACATTATCATATCCTTTTCCGGCTCCATGGCGCCATTCCCCGATAACAGCCAACCGAGCATCGTTCTCAATAAAAAAAGGTACGTTCCAGCAATCGTATGCCCACTCGTTCAAATCGATACGGCAAGCATCATCATATTTATCATTCGTCGAAACGATGCGTCTTTCCGACGGATTTACCATACCGGGAAAAGCCATTCCAACCGCATTCAACCGATCCGGGGTTATTCCTTCTTCAGACAAGACGCGCTTTATTGCATTTTCTATAAACGGCAGCATGGAAGCTAATCCGTCAGAAGAATCGGAGGGCAAAGAAACGAATCTCACAATCTCGGAGTGCTGAAGGAGTCCTATCTTTACAATAGTACCACCCAGGTCTATTGCAATACTATAGTTATCTTGCATACAATTATTTTATTAAACAGGGTTCTCCTTCTATTTCTACTAATCTGGCTGCAAAACCATGGTCGGCTATCTCCTGATAATTATGGCCGGCATCGGACGGCCAGCAGGCGGCGAAAGAGAACAGGGTGTTACCTGTGTTCGCCATACGGTGTGCGACCCCGCCCGGTATATAATGCAGACTGCCCGGAAAAACCCGCTCAGCCCATACACGACGTTGTTCATCCATAAGAATAAGCATACCTTCACCTTCAAGTCCCCAATAAAATTCAGCCCGGTCGATCTGAGCATGATAGTGGCCTTTCGTCATCAGGTATTCACTCCCCACCTTACCGGCATGCAAATAAGTAATTCCAAAATACAAACCTCCCGGCGTACCCTCTTTTTCAGGTAAGAAGCTACTTACTTCATAAGCAGGCATGTCGGAATCCAATTCGGAAAAAGCTTTAGTATCGGCAAATATTCCTTTCAGGTCTCCTAACGTGCGGGATATCGTTTGTACATTTTTTCCAACCAACCGGTTTCCGGTAAAAAAAAGCCGGGGGATTTCAATTTCCATATTTTCCATACTATTGTCATTAATGTTCATACCTTGATATCGATATGACAAAGGTATGACGGTAAGCAAATCGCGCTATTCGCAATCTTTGCCAACCATTATGCTATTTTATCATAATTTTATACCCTGGGAGTGGAAATGATAATATTCTAAATGTTCTAAGGATAATTTCAGATGACATTGCGCTTCTTGACTCCATATTTATCTTGATACTCGGAGGGAAGCATATTTGTGGCTCTTTTAAATTGATCTATAAAATTGGACAGATTATTAAAACCTACTTCTAAACTTATGGTAGAAATCTTCATACGTCCTTCAATGAGAAACTTTTTGGCATGCCCTATACGCATATCATTAAGATACTGGACAAATGTCTTTTTAGTGCGCTCTTTAAAATACCGGCAGAAAGCCGTAGGAGTAAGCCCGGCAATAGCCGCAACCTCTTCCAGTTTGATGGGCTTATTGAAATTACGCACCAGAAACTGATATATTTTATTGAACCTTTCGAAGTCGGACGAATTAACCGATTGCGTAAAACCTACGCTGGCCAGCAATTCATACTCTTCGGTCGTAGCCATCATATCGAGCAAGGTAAGCAGGTTCGTCACTCTTTCTACCCCCTCTCTATTGAATGTCTGCCGTATATAACTCGCTATTTTTTCCCTGGATTCTCCGACAAATTTTATACCCCTGCGTGAGCGTTCTATCAGTTCCCGTATCCGCGCCATTTCAGGGAGACGTATCATAACCCCGCTAAACAGTTCTATCCGGAAATACACGCAATGACAAATCGCACGAAGCCCCAGGGCCGTATCCTGATATTCTTTGTCATTCCTCCACTCATGAGGCAACTGAGGTCCCATCATACATACGTCCCCTTCGGAATAGCCTTCGATATGATCTCCCACGAAACGAGTCCCTATGCCTTTTTCTATACACATGATTTCCACCTCAGGATGATAATGCCACGGTACGATAAAATAAGGCAGATCTTCCCGGTAAAAATTAATGTAATTATCTACAGTAAAAGGTAATTCCTGATATAACGGTTTCATAAGCAAGAATGCGATTAGGTTAACCTGAATACAAAAAAGATATTCTGTTCCAAAATTAAAGAAATTATTAAAAAACCGGCAAACTTACGATAAAAATTCCACATCCGTTACTTTTAAATTAATACCGTATTGCATTCAGCCTTTAACTGTTCCTGTAGTCCAGAGGTGTCATTCCGGTATGACGCCGAAAGTATTTTCCAAAAAAAGAAGCATTGGGAAAATTAAGAGAATAGGCAATTTGTTTCACCGTATTATTAGACGAGTGCAATTGTGTTTTCGCATCCAGTATAACGGCTGCCGCTATAATAGACGATACATTTCTTCCGGTAAGAGCTTTAACGGTACTGGTAAGGTGCTTCGGAGAAATACAGAGCTTCTGCGCATAAAAATTAACATGTCGTTCGGTACGATAATATTTCATCACCAGAATCGTCAAATCTTTGAACAGTTGTATACTCCGGCTGTTCTTTTCTGTTATAGCAGCCTGTTTCTTCTTGTAAAGGGCGGTTACTTCATACATGAGTCCCATTATCATATTTCGAAGAAACTCAACATGTTCTTCTTCTTCCAGTCTGTGGCACTTTTTCCCGACTATACAAAAGAAATCTTTCATCCACAAGGCCTCGTCTTCGGTAAGAGAAATCAACGGATTATCAGTAACAGTTTTCAGATACGGCATAGACGCACGTACCAGGCTCATATTTGTAACTAACTTATAAGAATAGAGAAATACATACACCCTGAAATCGGAAGTATGTTCTACCAATTGCATAATTACACCGGGAGGCAAAGTCAATAAATCATGTTTGTTTATCTGGCGTTTCAATAAATTTAATCTTAATGTAGCCGAACCTTCACAGCAAAGAATATAAGCAACGTCTTCTACTCTCCTGGGATATTTTAAATCCTGGAACAATTCGTTCATATTACCATATAATATATCCAGATTTTTTTCCGATTTAATCACATATGCATTCCTTTTTTTCATGACATCTCACTTTTACACCATCAAATATAGATGAAATTTACTTATATGAACAAAAAATCGGAGAAACAGAACATTCATCGTTTCAATATGACCTTTCTTTACCGTTTTGGAAGTACCTACCTTTGTACCATGAATTTATATTATTTAATAATGAAAAGAAAACTAATTATCACATTTATGTTTCTATGCTGTTTAAGCAATTGCCATCTGCTATCGGGACAACATCTTACTCTTCGGGAGAGCATCGAAACCGGCATACAACGAAACCTTTCATTACAGAATAAAAATCTGGACATAAAACAACAAACATATACGGTAAAAGAAAGCCGGGCTCAATTATTACCTATAATAAATGCCTTCGGGAACTTTACCAATAACGTCGACAGAGGAACCTCCGTAAGCGACGGTACGAGCCGGGGAATACCTTATGTAGAAACACAAGGATTACGATATAGTACCAACGGCGGGGTACAATTGTCCATGCCTCTCTACAACCAAACTATTTACACAGGAATCTCCCTTTCCCGGAAAATAGAAGAGATAAGCCGGCTGAATTATGAACAGGCACGGCAGGAACTTGTTTTTCAAATATGTAAATTATATTATCTGGGACAAACTACTTTCCGTCAAATAGAACTTACATCGGAAAACATATCGAGATTAGAAGAATTAAACGACATTACACGAGCTTTTTATGAAAATGAAATGACCCTGGAAATAGATGTAAAACGGGTCGATATAAATCTCGAAAATCTCAAAGTGCAACTTAGCAATGCACAGTCTATGTACGAACAGCAGCTCAATTTGCTGAAATACACAATAGGTCTGCCGGCCGACACGGTCTTTACCCTATCGCCTTTAGACAGCGATATAAATTTATCGTTCCAATGGGAAGGATTATCTTCCAATTTACCGGAGCTAAGATTGCTTCAGGAACAAATCCAAATGAGCAAACTGCAAAAACGCTCGGTCATTCAAGGTTATATTCCGTCTTTATCTTTAATAGGACAATTGGCATATACCAATTATACAGACCATTTCAGGAACTATTTTCATGCCAATACACCGGAATCTTTAAACCAATGGTATAACTCTTTCAACTGGGGACTTTCCCTCAGGATTCCCATCTTCGACGCTTTTGACAAAACCCTGAAGTATAAGAAAGCCAACGTAAATCATATAAAATCGAAACTGGCACTGGAAGATACGCGGCAACGAATGGAGACACAATACAATAACGCCATGAAAGAATGGATGAATAACCAACGTACATACCAAAGGCTGGATAATAACTATAAACTGGCCGAGGAGGTCTACCTGGTAACCGCAGAAAAATATAAAGAAGGCGTTTCTTCCATGACAGAATTACTACAGGATGAATTAAGGATGAACGAAGCGCTGAACAATTATATTTCATCCGTCTATAATTATAAAATGTCAGAGCTAACTTTATTAAGGCTATCGGACAAACTTACGGAACTTCAATAACTTTTATATAACCAATTACCAATATACCAAAAACAGAATATTATGTCAACAGAAAATCATAAAAAACAGCTTAAGAAACTCCGCATATTACGTACAAGCCGCTGGATACTCAGTACAGTAGGTCTCCTTGTCATTATCGCCGGACTCTGGCAATCCGTCCTCCTGTTCCTCGACTATAAAAAAAGCGAAACGACCAATGACGCGCAGATAGAACAGTATGTATCCCCTATCAACATAAAAGTTCCCGGATACATTCGTAAAATATATTTTACGGAGCATCAATATGTCCGTAAAGGAGATACGCTGCTCGTTCTTGACGACAGCGAATACAGAATAAGGCTGAAAGAGGCAGAAGCCGCTTTCATGGATGCTCAAGCCGGAAAAAATGTACTGGAAACGACACTGAACACTACGCAGAATAATGCGGCCGTATTCATTGCATCTATTAAAGAGGCGGAAACTAAAGTAAGCAAGTTAAAAAAGGATTATGAACGATATCAGAACCTGGTAGAAAGAAAAGCGGCGACTCCCGTACAACTGGAACAGATAAAAACAGAGCTGGACATGACTAAAGCACGGATAGAAGCGCTGAAGACCCAGCAAAAGGCGGCGCAAAGCAGTGTGAACGAGGTGAGCAAACGACAGGAAAACAGCAAAGCCGCGATACAAAGGGCGGAGGCAAATGTAGAAATGATGCGTCTGAACTTATCCTACACAATCGTAACCGCACCTTGTGACGGAGTACTGGGCAGGAGAAACATGGAAGAAGGACAGTTGGTAAACGGCGGCCAGAATATCACCAATATTATTCCCGATACCAAAAAATGGGTAATTGCTAATTACAAGGAGACGCAGATTGGAAACCTCACTACAGGGCAAAAGGTAAATATTAAAGTAGACGCATTTCCGGACAAAATATTTACCGGAGAGATCACGGCAATATCTGGCGCAACCGGTTCTAAATACGCATTGGTCCCTGCCGATAATTCCACCGGGAATTTCGTAAAGATTCAGCAACGTATTCCGGTGCGCATCGAATTCACTAATCTTTCCAGCGAAGAAAACAGGCTTCTGGCCGCAGGTATGATGGCCGAAGTAGAAGCAATCTTAAAAAAGTAATGCATGAAACGAAGTAATTTCCCATTTCATGACTGGGTTCCCCGTTGGTTAGGCATATCGATATTATTTTTCATGTTCCTTCCCAGCCTTTTTATCAGCGGGGCATATACCGTCAACAGCGGAGAAATGTCGTCAGGATTAGGTATCTTATCGGAACACATACAATTTTCCAGCTTCTGTACTTCGATAGGAATGGTGGTTTACGCTCCTTTCATGGTAAGCTTCCTCAAGATCGGACGGCCTAAAATGGTCTTTCTTGCCGGCTGCATTATATTATTCTTTTTAAGTTGGTTATGTGCCGTCACAGAGTCCATGCCGTTATTAATGCTCTGTAGTTTTTTTATGGGATTCATCCGCATGATACTGGTATTTAATACTCTGTTCACCCTTATACATTATGCAACGGGCATCGATGCTATCGCCGGGATCGAGAACGAGCCAGATCTCTCGCCGGAAGAATACCAGAAAGGAGAAGCGGCTAAAGGCATCTACCTGCCGTTCATGTATTTATTTTTCATGATAGTAGCCCAAATAGGGAACGCTATTACGGCATGGTGCGCTTATGAATACCAATGGCAATATTCCTACTATTTTATGATGGGGCTGCTTCTTGTTGCCCTGATTCTCACCGAAGTAACGATGAAATATCAGAAACGGCTGTCTCCGGCAAAAATAACTTTCTCCAAATTCGCCGATATGACAACGGCTGCCATCGCCATGCTGGGATTATGCTACATATTGATCTACGGCAAGACTCTCGACTGGTTCGATAATCCCAACATACGTCTCGCCGCTTATATATCCCTGGTTTCCCTGGGTATTTTTTTACTACTTCAGGCCAACAGCCAAAAAGGATATATAAAACTGGAAATCTTCAGTGTACGCAAAGGATTGATCGCATGTCTCATGTTCATGTTCATCATGATACTCAACAGCAGTTCCATACTGGTAAATGCTTTTACGGGAGTAGCCATGAAAATAGACAATTTCCAAAACGCCAATCTGGGTAATTACACAATCATAGGTTATATTGCCGGCGCAGTTACCGCCGCAGTCATGGCCTGGAAAAAAATTCATTATAAATATATTTTTTCGGTTGGTTTTCTCTACATCATTATCTCCGCCTTGTTCCTGTATTTCTGGATACAACCTCAGGGCCTCTACGAATATATGAAATGGCCTACCCTGATACGGGCTGCCGGGATGATTATAGTATATGCCATGAGTGCTATCTACGGACAATACATGTTGCCTAAACGACTTATGGTTTCCTGGGTATTCCTCATGCTCGCATTCCGTTCTGTTATCGCGCCTGTTGCGGGAGTGGCGGTATATAGCAATCTGATGAACGAGCGCCAGCAATACTATATAACAAAATTCGTATCCCGTGCCGACGCCACTAATACAGAGGTAGCAGACTTGTTCCGGCAAACACAGGCAGGAAGTATGATAGCACAAGGGAAAAGCTACGAGGAAGGTTCCAATCTGGCCGCCATATCCCTGCGCGGAAGGATACAAGTACAAGGATTATTAGCTACGCTCAAAGAAATTGCCGGATGGACAATCTGGGGAGGAATTTTATTCATTATCATTACGCTGATTATTCCTTACGACGACAAAAAAGAAAAACTGATACTGGAAACCTGGGCACGAAACAAAGGCTAACTAACATATTCTATTTTTTACCTCTATCATCTGACATTCCCGGAACGGAATTCCGTTCCGGGGATTTCTTTTTTCGTAAAAACGAAGATCCTAAAAATCACCGGCCGTTGTCCGTATGGCAGGATAGTACGCCCCGGTGTGTTTTCCTGAACAATCTTTTTTCTGTACCGTTATAAAGCTAACATTTAATTCATAAACAGAAATTTTTATGTTCAGATATTTGGCTTCATGCAGCATGCTTCTTTTCTTTTTGTTTCCTGCAATCCTGACAGCACAAAATCCAGAAATAGAACTTAGTTACGAACAGTCCGCACAAAGGTTATTACAGGAAAACCAAAGTCTTAAAATAGCAGCCAAGGAAATAGAATGGGCGAAAAATGAACATCAGAGACTGAACGCATTCTGGTATCCTTCTATCAACGCTACGGGAGCTTATGTACACATGTCGAATAAAATAGAAGTCAAAGAACCGCTAAGCCAGTTCACCGATCCGGCAAAAGATTTCGTGCATTCTATTATTCCCAACGACCAGATCATATCTTCTATCCTGGACAAAATAGGTTCCTATTCACTGAGTTTTCCGCTAACGCCCCAGAACCTCACGACCATAGACGCTAATATTACATGGCCCGTTTTTACAGGAGGTAAACGTATCTATGCCGGGAAAATAGGAAGATCGATGGTTTCCATCGCAGAAATAAACAGAGAACAGGTTCATGCAAACCTTCAAGTCCTGCTGGTAGAAACATACTTCGGACTGCGACTGGGGCAACGTGTCGTCGAAGTCAGGGAACAAACTTACCGGTCACTGGAGAAACATTACCAAAACGCACTGAAACTCGAGGCGAACGGTATGATAAACAAAGCAGAACGTTTATTTGTAAAAGTCAATATGGACGAGGCGAAACGTGAACTGGAATCGGCAAAGAAAGACCTGAATGTGGCACAAAACGGATTCAAGGTTTTGATAAAAATGGACTCAGAAAACGACATACGTCCTGTAACTCCCCTTTTCATCAATGACGGACTGCCTTCTGTTTCTTACTTCAAGTCTCTGGTAAGCGATAATAATTATATTATCAATCAAATAAAACTGGAAGAGAATATTGCAGAGAACGAATTGAATATAGCCCGCACCGGATATGCTCCTAATATCGCCTTATTTGGAAAACAAACTTTATATGCACACGGTATAGAAAAGAACCTTTTGCCCAGAACCATGATAGGAGTCGGTTTTACCTGGAATATATTCGATGGTCTCGACAGGGAGAGAAAAGTGAGACAGGCTAAAATAAGTAAGCAAACACTGGAGCTGGGACGGGAAAAAGCGATAGACGACATACGGGTGGCTATAGATAAATTCTATAGCCAGATACAAAACGCTCTGGATAATATCACCGCTTTGAATACCACCATAGAAATGAGTCAGGAATTGGTAAGAATGAGAAAAAAATCCTTCACAGAAGGTATGGCGACCTCCGCCGAGGTGGTGGACGCCGAAGTTATGCTGTCAAAGGTACAGATCGCCTCGCTGCTGGCTTATTACCAATACGATGTAGCCCTGATCAATCTGCTGGCGACATCCGGTATTCCCGATACGTTCCAGTCATACCGGCAAGAGGGTAAGAGCGAACACCTTATTTTTAATTAATCATACGGATAAACAGATCATATCAACCATTAAGTTATGGAGAAACAAAGAAAATACCTGACAATAGCTTTTGTCATTATACTGGTCGCAGTTATTATAATTTCCGCAGCCGGAATGATACTGCTGGGGAATAAACCCATGATACTGCAGGGAGAGATTGAGGCTACAGAAATACGTATATCGGGAAAACTACCGGGCCGTATAGACACATTCCTCGTCAAGGAAGGACAGAATGTGAAAGCGGGAGATACGCTGGTGATCATTAACAGTCCCGAAGCGGTCGCGAAATACGAACAGGTAAACGCCATGGAAAATATCGCCGTTTTCCAGAATCAAAAGATAGACGAAGGAACACGGAAACAAATTATAGAATCGTTTCTGCAACTCTGGAACAAATCCAAATCGGATCTCCAACTGGCAAAGACTACCTATGACCGGATACGTACCTTATATAAAGACAGCGTAGTAACTTCACAAAGGAAAGATGAAGTAGAAGCTTTATATAAAGCTGCAGTAGCTAATGAACAGGCTGCTTACCAACAATACCAGATGGCACTGGACGGTGCACAGAAACAGGATAAAGAAAGTGCACGCTCTCTGGTCGAAGCGGCCAGAGGATCGGTGAACGAAGTAGAAGCCCTGCTACAGGATGCCCGCCTTACGGCTCCGGAAAGCGGACAAATATCGTCTATCTACCCTAAACGGGGGGAACTGGTCGGTGCCGGAACCCCCATTATGAGTCTTGTGGTATTAAACGATGCTCATGTCGTACTGAACGTCAGGGAAGATCTGCTCCCTCATTTCAAAATCGGTGAAATATTCCGGGGAGATGTTCCCGCCATAAATAAAAAAAGAATAGAATTTAAGACGAACTATATCAGTCCCCTGGGAAGTTACGCCACCTGGAAGTCAACCAAACAGACCGGAAGCTACGACCTGAGAACTTTCGAATTACATGCCTTACCCGTTTCACAAGTGGAAGGTTTACGCCCGGGCATGTCGGTACTGGTAAATATGAACGAATTGTAAATAATGGAGAGATGCACAAAAAACGGTCCTTTTGTTTCTGTCCTTAAACGGGAATGGAGACGTATGACATCCCGGAGGCTCTACTTCGGCGTATGTATCGTACTACCGTTGTTCTGTGTCTTTTTCATGGCAACCATATTCGGTTCGGGGCAAATGGAGAATATACCTATCGGTATCGTGGATTACGACCAAACTGCTACTTCGAGGAACATTGCACGAACGGTAAGTGCCGTCCCTACATTCAAAGTGGCGGGAGATTATACCGACGACGTGTCGGCCCGTACGGCTACACAAAAGAAAAAAATATACGGTTACCTGGTTATTCCGCCTAATTTCGAAGAGAATGTACTCGGAGGCAGGCAAACCACATTGTCTTACTATTACCACTACGCACTACTCAGCGTAGGAAGCGAAGTGCATGGGGCTTTCGAAACCGTATTGCAGCCTGTTTCAATGACACCGCTTGTAACGGAAGCTACAGCTTTGGGTATCAGCGAAAACCAGATAGAAGACTTCCTGGTACCGGTCAACGCGCAAGACCATCCGTTATTCAATCCCGACCTGGATTATTCGGTCTACCTGAGTCATCCGTTCTTTTTCATCCTGTTCCAGGTAATCATCCTGCTCGTTACCGTCTATTCGGTAGGAAGCGAAATAAAATTCCGTACCGGCGATGAATGGCTGAAAACCGCCGATATGAATATTTTTACGGCTGTAACCGGTAAATTGCTGCCTTATACGGTCATATTCGTTATTATAGGAATATTTGCCAATTATGTGATGTTCGGCATTGCGAATATACCTTTCTCGGGGCATTTTTTAAACCTAAACCTGTCAATGATTCTTTTCATTATCGCTACACAAGCCTTAGGAGTTTTTCTGTTCTCCCTATTCCCGGCCATCAGCATTATTATCAGTATCGTATCAATGGTAGGTTCGTTAGGCGCAACACTATCTGGTGTGACCTTTCCGGCCCCGTTCATGTTTCCCGTCGTATATTACTGCTCCTTTCTGTTTCCGGTAAGGCATTTTGTGGAAATAAACCAGAATCTCCTGTACGGCAATTACGGGTTCGCCTATTCCTGGCAAAATGTTTGTTCCCTTTTCGCTTTTGTCCCGGTGGCCCTGTTAATACTCCCCCACCTGAAAAAGGCTATATTAAGTCACAAATATGAAAACATCAAGTAAAATAAAATATATTCTCAAAGAAATAGCTTCGATAGCTGTAAACGAATTCAAGACCATATCGACAAGCTATGCGATTCTTCTCGTTCTCATGGGGGGCATTTTCGTATATGGACTGCTTTATAACTATATGTATGAACCTAACCTGATCAGGAATGCTCCGATAGCCGTAGTGGATAAATCGGGAACGGCCCTGAGCCGGGAATATACCCGCCTGATTGATGCCGCACCTCAAGTAGAAGTATATGCCCGGACATCTGATTTTACTCATGCGAAAGAACTGATGAAAAAGAACGAAGTCATCGGCATTATATATATTCCCGACGATTTCGATACGAGAGTAAACCGGGGAGACGAATCTCTCTTTATCATGTACGGAACGACAGATGCATTCCTCTATTATCTTGCCATGCAGGAATCATCCGCCGGAGCCATGATGGAACTGGACGAAAGATACCGACCGGAGATGCTGGTATTTTTACCTCATCAAGACATACAACAAATATCACAATCACAAGCCATTACGATAGCAGGAACAGCTCTATACAACCATACCGAAGGTTATGGCAGCTATCTCATTCCCGCCGTACTCATGGTAATCATTTTCCAAACGTTACTTATGGTTATCGGGATGATAAGCGGAGACGAACGGGACTCGGGTACAATCCGGTTGTACGGCAGGCAAGGACTTTCTTTCGGACATATGGCACGTATCATCACAGGAAAAACATTTGTCTACTGCACGTTATACGCCATATTCTCACTGTTTCTCCTGGGACTGATGCCTGTTGTTTTCAGCCTCCCGGCCATAGGCCATCCTTACGAGATCATTATGCTTATAATTCCTTATCTGCTGGCGACCAGTTTTATAGGACTTTCAGCATCGGTATTCTTTACCGATTCGGAAACACCACTTCTTATGATCGCATTTTTTTCCGTTGGGCTTATCTTTCTCTCAGGAGTTTCCTATCCGCTGGAACTGATGCCCTGGTACTGGCAAGCAGCACACTACCTTATTCCTGCAGCCCCGGGAACACTCGCTTTCGTAAAAATAAATTCGATGGGAGCTTCCATGTCTGACATACAAACTGAATACATCACCCTCTGGGTACAATGCATCGTTTACTTCATACTGGCATGTCTTGCTTACCGGTACAATATTAAAAAAGCCATAAACAATCCGATAACTCAGCCCGGGTGAATCAAAGTCCTCCATAACCAGACGATAAGGAATATAAGCAATCTTCATACATTTTTCCGGGCTTCTTACGGTAACCGAGCTTATGAATATTACTATAAGTCGCCTCCATTTCTTTTTTTAATTTTTGGGCAGCAAGGCTTTCCTTATCGGTTATTTTAAGATAATGCTCTGTCATTATTCCGGCTTGTACCAAAAGGGCGTTGATACAGTTGGGGTAATATTTCAAAACCGTACGGCAACATTCCCGGATAAATATTCCGTCATTACCGGGATACTTCCTGCCGTACCCCTGTGCCAGATCGACCAGACAGAGGGCTATTTCTTCTTTTACGGTAAGAGTGTCCATATACAGGCTGTTACGAATAGCATCGGGATGGATATAGCCGGATGTTATGATCCGGGCATCGGAAGGATGGCTCCGCGCGGTAAGTTCCAGATTATACAGACCACTCTTTTCTGTATAAGCTTTGACATACATATGATTAGGTGCGAGAGCCAGCCAGCATTTTTCTTCCAGTTTATTCATAATGAGTTTGTACAGCAACAGCATGGAGTGACAGTTACCTTTCCCCGTTGCCATCAACGTTGTAACAAACATGTGACTCCACTCTTTCTCTCCGGCAAAATCTTCGGAATTATACCTGAGCGGGAGATGATAGATAACGGTATCTTCTAATAATATGGGGATAGAATCGGTCATAAAAGAGAATACGGCGGCTTGTATGTTTACCGAACATGAATTCCGACCGGCATTATATGATATTCCTGTTTTTTGCTAAAGACCGGCATATTCCGGCATAATATTCTATCCGGCTATCGAAAGCGGATTGTGCCAGGTTCCCTTCGTAGTATGCGTTTTCAACACTAAAAACGGCTTTGGAAAGATCGGCGGTATCCGTGCCATCGAGCATGTTCTCTAACAACCGGAATCCCCTCATATAATCGACCTGTGCCAGAATATGAAAATTTCGTATGCCAAACAAAATGGCTAAGATAAATATAAGTTTATATTTCATCAGTAATACTTGTTTTATTATATATTTTTCTTCTAGCTACTACCGCCGGGACCAGAAATAATAAAAACATAACGATTCGATTCACCATATTATCACAGTAATTCTATTTAAAGCAACATATTCCTGTAAGAACCATTTTTCCATAGCTATAGGACAGGGAAAATGTTCCCGGATCGGTCATTCCCCGGGAAACATCTTCGGCATAAGACAATTTCTTTTTATTGTCCGATACCGTACAAAGATATTCGGGAACAGGACCTGACCATATAAAAAGATAATCTTTATATTCGAAACAGCCATCGAATGTAATTCTTCTATTTTCCCCGAATTCGGGAGTCAGCATGAAAATCAGATCAAAATAGTTTTCTCTTTTTTGACTGTAAATATTGAATATTCTATATTCTCTTTTTTTGATTTGAGGACAAAATGAATTGAAAATCAAAGAATCTATTCCTTGTAAAAACAGACTGTCTTTTATCATTAATTCCGGTAAATATTTATATCTGTCTTCAGCCTGAGGAGTATATCCCGAAGACTGGGCATGAACTATTTCTGTAAAAAAACAGAGTATCAATAAAGAGATTGTATGTTTTAATTTTATCATTTTATTTATCTATAAAAATTGAATTTAATTTTACTAAAAACAGCACATGCCTGTTAATTCCATTTTTCCTTGGGTATATTCAAATGAAAATTCCGCCAAATCGGATCGGATAAAAGGGAGATTCTTCAGGTAATATAGTTTTCTTTTATTATTTGAAATATTCCATAATCTATATGGTATTTCTCCATACCATATAAACAAATAATTCTTATATTTAAAACACCCTTGAAGTTTACTCTCATTATGAAATTGAATTGTAGGCAATAAGGCAAAATACAAATCATATTTATTCTCATTTTTTCTACAATCAATATTAAATGTTTTATGTTCTCTTTTTTTTATTTCCGGGCAAAATGAATTGAAAATCAAAGAATCAATTCCATGCAAAAACACGCTGTCTTTTATCATTAATTCCGGTAAATATTTATAGGTTTTTTCTAATTTAGGGACCGGGATCTTTGATTGTGTATTTAATACACCAAGTGAAGAATAAAATACACTCAAGAATATAATAAGATTTATTTTCATTTTTAATAATATATATATCTGTTCGTCTTAACATGATAAATTCCAAATGAAGGAACTAGTAATCCCTGTTGTCTCAATACACTTGTAACCTGAGATTTAAACAATTTGTCATTATTTCCTGGAAGATTGAATTTAATTTTACTAAAAACAGCACATGCCTGTTAATTCCATTTTTCCTTGGGTGTATTCAAATGAAAATTCCGCTGAGTCAGATTTTATTATAGGAACTACTTTCATATAAAATAGTTTCTTTTTATTGCCAGATATTTTACATAAATATTCCGGAACCGGACCATACCAAATAAAAAGGTAATTCTTATATTCAAAATAACCACCTAAATTAAGATACTCATAATACTGAAACTCAGCAGCTATACTAAAAATTAAATCAAAATAATTTTTTCTTTTTTCACTATAAATGTCAAAGATTTTAGTTTTACCTCTTTTTATTTCCGGACAAAATGAATTAAATATTAAAGAATCAATTCCCAATAAAAACAAACTATCTTTAATGATTAATTCTGGGACATATTTATAGGCTCTTTCAACTTTAAAAACAGGGACTTTTGATTGTAAGTTTGGTATTCCTGTGAAGAAACAAAATAAACATATACCAATTAAATATTTTAATTTCATAATTTAATATTTAATGTATGTATTTGTGGGTACATAAAATATTTCATAAATAGGAATAGATAACTTTTGCTTTTGTAAAACAGTGTTAACTTGAAATTTATATTGTAAATCTTTAAGACTTGCATAATCCGATTTGGGATGACTGTGTATCAACGTTCTGGTAGTATAACTATAATAAAGACGATCCGACATACTATATGATCCTCCAGGTTCTTTTCCTGCAATAACCCTATCAATTGTTCCCGGATTTTCATAGCTTATTGTAATTATGTAAAAATATAATTAATTTTCGTATTAAACAAATATATCTTAACAAAAGAGCTATTTATGACCGATTTAAAATAGAACCGAGAACAGATATATACAAAAAAAATTGATTGTCTCACGACAACCAATCTTTGTTAACCTTAATCTTAATCTAATACTATGAAAAACACAGTGCAAATATAATGGTTTTATGTTATGTAGCATAATTATAGAACACAAAAACACAATTTATTAACTTTATTTTAATATCGATGTCGTATACATGAAATATTTTTACATTTTGACCAACAAAACGGCATTCCATTAACATTTAGTTATAACCGCATGAATATAACGAAATAAATGTGCCGGTAAATTAGTTTTCTGAGGCAAACAGGAAAGAGTACGAAAACCGGCATTACCGTTAATCTCGCATACAGTATAGGAACTTCCGGCAAACAATATGTCCACTCCGGCAAAGTCCAGGCCAATTGCACGGGCAGCACGGACAGCGATATCCCCAACTTCTCTATTCATCTCGAAAGGAGCGACCCGGCCTCCTAAAGAGTAATTGGATTTAAACGAAGTATCGGAATGCCTCATTACCGAGGCGGCAATCTCGCCTCCTATCACCCACACTCGTATATCTTTTCCCCGGCTCGTCTCTATATATTCCTGAGCCAGACAGCGTTCACCTTCTTTCTCTAAAACTTCCTTCATTTCCACTCCAGAATTAACCAGATATACATTTTCTCCTTTCGACCCTTCTATGTTTTTTATAATAAACTTTTTATTTCCGAAAAGTGAGCATAAATGCTCATAATCATATGCGCCTCCGGATAAATATACGGTATGGGGAGTAGGTATATCTGCACAGGAAAGGTGCAAATGAGACAACATTTTATTTCGGGATATTACCATAGATTCATTAGTGTTGAAAACGGGAATACCGCGCATCTCGAAATATACCGATATTATACTTTCATATCCTCTCATCAGCACGAAGTCGGGAAGCTGGCGCAATTCTCCCGCACACAGGCATGCACCCTTCGTTCCGGCCGGAATCAATATGTCTTCAAAAAAGAATACCTGCAGATCTATATCATATTTACGGGCTTCTTCTTCCAGCCAGTTAAAAGCCTGGTTCTTATTATTTAATGTGGACTTAGGATATAAAGCCCAACCTGTTTTTTTCATTTTTCATTCTTTATTAATGTCATTCACTTTATTCCGCTCTACACTTAGGATAAGATATATAAAAAAGAAACTTAGTCCCATAACGGACAAGGCGGTAATCCAAACCGGCAATTTAAGTTCCAACAGTGCTATAAATATACCTATAAAAGTCATAACGTACAGAAATATATTCTTTTTTATAACGCTTTTCATATCCCGTTCGATAGAAACCACCCCGGCATTCTCACGGTACATACATAATTTTGTACGTATTTTAAATGGAATACAGACAACCATATCCATATCATTGATATCAATAACACCGTTATTTATCTGGATGATACGTGCATAATCCTCTCTTTCCAAAGTCAGCACCCTTACTTTTGCCGAGCGATTCATATAGGTAACTATTACGCAATCATTCTCTTCTACACCCAAGATATGCTGATGATTTTTCGTAAGACGTATCACGTCGATATTGTCATCGGTCTCTTTCGACCGGGCAGACCTAAGCATAAGGGTCTTGCTGCAAACAGCCTTGTGCAACCACCGGGCCTGTGTAATGGAACCGTCTTCCGGAAAGACCGCAGGTTTATACAAAATATTATTTAGAAGCAGGCATTTTTTACATAAATCTCTCAACTCCTGCAAACAATCATTATCGAGAGGTTTTATCTCATATCCCGATACATTCCCCTCTTTATTATGGACGGGGGCATAACACCGTTCTATAAAAGCTTTACCGGCAACAGAAGACAGTGTCCGGAAAGCTTCGGTATCGAGCCTCGTAAAAATATCGATTTCCAATAAACGGCGCTGATAATAATAAGGAAAAATCGTAGCCTTTTTCCCATCGGTATACGGTACTGTCTCAAAACATCCTGATATTCCAGATATACTATTATAAACGATTATCTTTTTTTTCTCGTCCAACGAATCATAAATATCCTTCGACACAAGCAGTTTATTATAAACGATGTTCTCATGGTAAGGTATGGAATAAGAGACTTTATTATAATTCATTTTATGGACCAGGAGCAACTGCGAAGCCGTTTCGGGAAACAATGATTTTAACAAACGCTCGGTTATCCCCGCTTTTTCGGGCTCTATCCCTTTGTTAATTACAACGGTTCCTGTCTCTTTCTTTCCCTCTAAATTGTAGATATCTATTTCTCCTCCGTTTATCACCCCTTCCAGGCTACAAAGTTCCACCCTGTTTTGCGGTTTATGTTTACTGCTGGCTACCGGTGTATAAAAAGAGTATTGCTCATAATCACCTGCAACGACCTTTATTCCATTCAGGTAATCGCAAAGTATACGAAATGTCTTCTCAAAGTATCCCGTCCCTTTCTTTATATTGAAATAATTACCATTGATTTCTATCTGAAGTGCGGGAATACCGCATGACTTATTGATATACCGCGAAATGGTATTCGGATTATGCGCTTTGAACGGTTCATCTATCAGAACCCTGACTCCGGGTATATGAATTCCGGCTATACAGGAAAACAAACCGGTAATGATCCCCTGATTCAGTATATTTATTCCTTCATTCGTTCCCAGTTCATAATCAAAAGGGCGTGCCGGATTTGCCAAATGTATATCAACGAGAAAACGAATGTCATGTTCCTTCACATAAATTTCCAGATTCTTTTTGTACTCGCAGGGAGCAACCGGAATATCCGGATGTTCCTCCACAGGATCGTCGTTCGGATCGATACCGGTATTTGTATTATAAAACACATGGCAGCCTATATGTTGGTTCAGCAAGCGTGCCAGTGCGATTGTATATATTTCGGACGGTTTCTCGGCAAAAGTCCCCGAAGCCTCATCATAACGTTTGTGAGTTACGCTGTGAGGAGCCGAAACCAATATATTACTGCTACCTTCCAGTATATTACAAGTTAAACCGGGAATAACAGTATGTTCCCACATTTTTATATCTTCTACCGTCATATATTCCATATTGGTATGCAAATATATAAAATAAATCCAGGGAACACCACCGGAAATATTCTGAACAAAATACAAGATGCAACCTGATAAGAACTATTCGTTACGATATTCCTGCGGGGTCATTCCCACATGTTGCTTGAAATACTTATTAAAAAAGGAAGGATTATTAAAACCTAATGAAATGGATATGTCTTTAATAGGCAAATTCGTTGATTTCAATTGTGCCTTGGCATCCATAATAATTACTCCCGATATGATTTCAAGTGCCGTCTGCCCTGTAGCATTTTTTATCGTAGAACAAAAATGCGGTAAGGTGATTCCCATCTTATCTGCATAAAAAGAGACGCTATGTTCGCGCGTATAATATTGCAATACCAGCTGTATAAATTCGCGGGATATTTCGTTCTCCCTCGTAGGAGCCGTTTTTTTCCATTGAGTACCCTGCTTGTATATACCGGCTATACCATGAATAAATATATCCATGACCGGTCCCATGATTTCATTCGAAAGAATCGCATCGGGAGAACTGTCAGCTCTTGCCAGCAATGCTATGGCATCCCGATATATAGGGAGTATTTCAGGCGATAAAGGAACTATGGGATTTTCCACTATAACGGATCTAAAATCCATAGTACCCTTAATGAAATTAAAACTGTTTACAAAATGAGAAGAAAAGCCTACGAAGTAAAGCAGGGCATCATCCGACACCTCATGTATTTGAATGAATGTATTAGGTATAAGGGTTACAAAATCATTTTCACAAATCGTAAATTCAGCCAGGTTCACCGTGGCACGAATCGTTCCTCTCACACAAAGGGCAAAAATACCCGCTTTTATCTTACAAGGAAATTTGCCATAAAGATTAAGAATCTCACCCGTTATGTTGTCTCCTACGATGTAATCCGTAGGAATATCAAATTTAGGTATTTCCTCTTCAATGTCCATATCGGTATATTTTTTCCATTTCAAATATACAACTTTTTTTTCTAATATTCTAATAATCTTAATAATAGTATATCATTTCATAAAAATAGAACGGCCGGCGATCAGGAGAAGAATCAAAAAAATATCTTCTAAGAGTCACCGGGATAGAAGGTACTTACTTTACTTATAACGAACAAAAAAAGATTCGATACCAAATTACAATGTTCATATATACCATATAAGACCGGGCTACCGAAAAATATATTAACTTTGTACACATGGAATCAAAAGAAAAACTCGCGTTAAAAGCCTGCCGGAACTTAGGTATCGAACGGCTGAACGAAATGCAAAACAAAACCATAGAAATATGTAACGAAGCCGGCGATATCGTCCTTCTCTCACCCACCGGATCGGGGAAAACGCTCGCTTTCCTGCTTCCTGTCCTATTTCATATGCAACCTCCGAGACAAATGGTACAGGCACTCATAATCGTCCCGTCCAGAGAACTCGCCCTGCAAATAGACCGTGTATTGCGAACCATCGCCGCGGGTTTCAAAGTATGCTGTTGTTACGGAGGCCACCCGGTAAAAGAGGAAATAAAATCCCTTTCGATGGCTCCGGATATACTGGTAGGAACTCCCGGCCGTATACTGGATCATATAGAACGGAGAAATATCTTTCTTGAAAACGTGCATACGGTTGTTCTGGACGAGTTCGATAAATGTCTGGAGTTAGGATTTCAGGAACAAATGTCATCGATACTGAAACCACTGTGCAAAGTAAAGACGCGCATTCTCACTTCTGCAACCGACAGCGAAGATATTCCTGCCTTTACCGGCATAAAAAATCCGAAAAAGCTGAACTACCTGAATATACCCGTCAAAGAAAAACGACTATCGGTATTCTATGTTCAATCTCCCGAAAAGGATAAACTCGAAACATTATTATCACTCCTTCAAAACATTGATCCGGGACTCACCCTTATATTCTGTAACCAGAGAGAAAGTGTGGAACGGATAAACGGATTCTTGACGTCTAAAAGAATAATCAACGAGGCTTTCCACGGCGGCATGGAACAACCCGACCGGGAAAGGGCCTTGTGTAAATTCAGGAACCAGAGCAGTTTCATCCTCATATCTACCGACTTGGCTGCCCGCGGACTGGACATACCGGAAGTAAAACATATCATCCATTACCATCTTCCCCTCGACGAGGAGACTTACATACACCGGAACGGCCGTACGGCGCGTATGCATGCCGACGGAAACGCTTACTTGATCCTGGGTAGCACGGAACAGATGCCCGAATATGTAAAAAAAGACGCCCGGACAATCACGCTATCTCCTACGACAATGGAACCGGCTGTGCCTCCCATGACTACCTTGCATTTTTCGGCAGGGAAAAAAGAAAAACTGGGAAAAGGAGATATCGTAGGTTTCCTCATACAAAAAGGAGGAATTGGGAAGGAAGATATCGGCTCCATAGATATCAAAGATCACTACTCTTACGTAGCAATAAACCGGGAGAAAGCCCATAAAACCTTGAAACAAATTTCACAGGAAAAAGTAAAAGGCAAAAAGATAAAGATTGGTTTTGCCCTATAAACTTACTTTGTCTTTGCCACCTGCTCTTCAAATGCTTTCCACAAACTATTATCAGGGACGGGAGCCGTTACTTCTACAAGTCGTTTCGACACAGGATGTACAAAACTGATATGACGAGCATGAAGCGAGATTCCCCCATCAGGATTGGAACGTTCGGCCCCATATTTAAGGTCTCCTTTAATGGGACATCCTATTTTTGACAATTGACACCGGATCTGATGATGACGGCCTGTTTTTAAATCGATTTCCAACAAATGATACCGATCACTGGAAGCAATAAGTTTATATCCCAAAACAGCCTGCCGTGCTCCTTGTTTCATCGCATCGTAAGCTATAGACTTATTCTGTTTTTCATTCCGTATCAGATAATGCGTTATCTCGTCCTCTGTTTTTGGCGGCCGGTTTTTCACTATAGCCCAATAACTCTTTTTCATTTCTCCGTTACGGAACATATCGTTCAACCTGGACAACGCTTTACTGGTCTTGGCAAAAACCACCAGCCCGCTCACCGGGCGGTCCAGCCTGTGGGTAACACCTACGAAAACATTCCCCGGCTTAGCATATTTTTCTTTTAGCCATAATTTAAGAATCTCGGACAAAGGAGTATCACCCGTTTTATCTCCCTGTACGATCTCAGAGTTATTTTTATTTACTATTATAATATGATTATCTTCGTAGATTACTTCCATGATCTTATTATTTGCAGACAAAGATAATAATAAAAACGGAAGGAAAAGCCGGGAACATTCCCGTCTTTTATCCTTCCGTGCAAGCTGTTTGGATAGTTTATATTACATATTCATACCGCCGCAGCAATGGATCACCTGACCGCTCACGTAAGAAGACAAATCAGAAGCCAGGAAAGTAGCCACATTGGCCACGTCCTCCGGCGTACCCCCACGACGCAATGGAATTTGTTTTGCCCATTCGGCTTTCACCTCGTCCGAGAGAGCAGCTGTCATATCGGTAATAATGAAACCGGGTGCAATTGCATTGGCACGAACGCCACGGGAACCGAGTTCCTTTGCAATAGATTTAGCCAAACCTATCATACCGGCTTTGGAGGCGGAATAATTGCATTGTCCGGCATTACCGGAAACTCCCACTACCGATGCCATATTGATGATACTTCCGCCTTTCTGACGCATCATGATAGGGGTAACGGCATGGATGAAATTGAACGCGGATTTCAGATTTACGGTAAGTACCATATCCCACTGCTGTTCGGTCATACGCATCATAAGTCCGTCACGGGTGATCCCGGCATTATTAACCAGGATATCGATACGTCCGAAATCTTTCATGATCTCTTCCACGACCTTATGCGTATCTTCAAAATCCGCAGCATTCGAAGCATATCCCTTTACCTTTACACCCAGTGCGGCAATTTCGGCTTCGGTAGCTTTGGCATTATCATCTATATTCAAATCGGTAAAAGCGATATTCGCTCCTTCCGAAGCAAATTTAAGAGCAATGGCTTTACCTATACCTCTCGCTGCGCCGGTAACGACAGCAACTTTTCCTTCTAATAATTTCATATCTTTCTTCTTTTTGCAGCCCGTAGGCTATCTATATTAATATTCGTCAAATACGTACCAGGAAACCTCCGCTCGAATAACCTCCTCCAAAAACAGTAAGTCCTACCATAGTACCTTTTTTCAATTCGTGTATATGTTGTGCCAACACTAACATCGCGCTAGCCGAACCGGTATTGCCCAGTTCCTCTATATTGTTCAGAAACCGTTCATCCGGAAATCTTAGCTGGTGAGCGACATTAGCCACAATACGCTTGTTGGCCTGATGGCATATAATATAATCCAGATCGGAAATCGTCATATTGCGATTACGGGTTATACGTTCAAGCGCATCAACCAGATATTTGCAAGCATGCAGGAATACATCCCGTCCCTCCGGCATTGCTATGCCGTCTTCTTTCGGGCGTAATCGCACTCCCTCGGGACCTTTGCCCAATGTAGCCAATCCTCTCGTCACAACCTCCAGAATCTCCGATTCACCTTCTCTTTGCGGTTCTTTGGATATAAATACCGCCACTGCAGCATCGCCCCACAAATGACCGCACTTCGGATCCGATTCATTACTATAATATGTATTATGCTCCGAACATATCACTAACGCCTTAGTTGCTTTTCCTGCGGCAAAATAACCTTCGACAACTTCGAGCCCGTTCGTAAACGACGAACATGCCGAGGAAACATACAGAGCTTTTGCTTCTTCAATATTAAACTCTTTTTGTGCGACGTGAGCCAACGTAGCCACTGTATCGTAAGGAGAATAACAAGCCGACACGATAAGATCGACTTCTTCAATAGGATAAGGCAAACCCGGAACCGCATTGCGGATAGCCGCTATCCCCATCGTATTGCTATTTTCATGTTCTCCAGCTTTAGAGCGGGTACGGATACCTGTACGCTGTTCGATCCATTCTCCCGTCAGCCCGTTTACATTCAAAAAATGATTATTATCTACCCTTTCTTCGGGAATATAATAACCGGTTGAGTTGATGTACATAATTATTTTCTTATTTCTTAATTCCGTATAAAATAAAATCCATTATGTACTCTTTCAGTTTAAGCCGTTCAATACCAAGCTCCGCAAAATTATCACGGATATAAGGAACGTCCAATCCTTTAAGAGCATAGTGTAAAACCGAAGCTGTCGCCGCGACATTGGGCATTTGAAACACCCCTTTCTCCACACCTTCCTCCAGTATACCCCGGATAAGGTTCAACTCCTGGTTATCGATGTTCTTACGAGCCTTTTCCACTTGCCAGATATCGCGGAAGAATTCGGCTTTGAGCGTCCCGTTTCGAAGTACCGTGTCTTTAACGGCTTCCAGACGGATGAATATGTAATTCAATAATTTCTCTTCGGGCTGAAGATCCTTATTCGCTACCTCACTAAGCCGTTGCAACAGATGGTCTAACTCTGATTCGATAACGGCCCAGTAAACATCATTCTTGCTTTTAAAGTAAGTATATAACGTTCTCCGCCCTTTTCCCGATGCCAATGCGATATCGTTCATTGTGGTATTTTCAACCCCGTTACGGGCGAAAAGCCTACGGGCGACATCGATAAGCATCTCTTTTGTTTTAGGCATGTGTTATAAACTCCTTCGTGTGCACATTTGTAAAAAAACTGCGCAAAAGTAACAATTAAGTCCCAATATGACAAATTTTACACTGTTTTTTATAACAAATCGTCAGCTGCTATAAAACATAAACTACAAATATGTCAATATCCCGTTCCCTTAAATGACCGACCTATTTAATCCAAGGTCCCCCAATCCTGTACATGTACAATATTTCGGCATATCCCCTCATTGCCTTTTTCTATATTACCACGAAAATGACAAAACAAACCACACATTATCAAATAATTAAACAAAACAAACAGCAAATAAACAAAAAAACTGCACAAAAAATTTGCAAAATAAAAAATCTTATGTACCTTTGCACTCACAAACATCGCGGGATGGAGCAGTGGTAGCTCGTTGGGCTCATAACCCAAAGGTCGTCAGTTCGAGTCTGGCTCCCGCAACTAAAAAAAGAATCGCTACATGGCGATTCTTTTTTATTTTCAGGACAACGCTTTCAATTTTTATAAAAAACCACTGGTATGTATTACAATCCCAATACCGGAGAATACGGCAATGTGTCCTTTTATCTTATAGTTCCTGCCAAATTCCCTGACATATCACTTTTTCACTACCTGGGTAAGAACGCAATAACAGAATAGAATACCGAAATAACTTCCGGAAAGAGGCTTTAAATTTACAGCCTTTCCCAATATCGTAAACGGAATGAAAATACCAGCGGTCATAATCATTACTGTTAATATCAATACCGAACGGGAAGCATAACTTTGAATAAAAGGTATCTTACGAGTGCGTATCATATAAGCTATCAAGATCTGAGACAATACTCTTTTTACGTTTTCTGCCATGAAAAACAGCAGGTTATATTTCCTTTGGGAGAAAACATTATCTCTTTCCCGGCACAGGATACTAACCGCCTATTCAATCACCGCAGGACACAGATTAACGACTGCATCATTTTTTCACTTCAGCAACACTTTTATACAGGCATCCAGCTCCCAAAAGTCAAAAGATTTTTCCATATAATCGTCTGGATCAGAATAGAACCCCTTCCAGTTTATCATTTGTTGTTCCCGAAGCTTTCAGCATAAATACCGGAATATTGTTATTTATTTCCACCATCACTTTACATAATTCAAAGCCATTCATTTTAGGCAATATGACATCCGATATCACTTCTGCCGGCCTGAACATGTCGCCCTCATAAACCGGCATACCTGGTATCCCTATTCCTCCTGCCTCATTGTCTTAATAAATCGGTGACGCGCCGCCCGTCTTCTATTATCCGTATTTTATCATAAATAAAAAAGATTGCATTAAAATATACTCCGGTAATATTCCACTTTATCTCAATACCTTATTAATCAAATTTCAAAAATTCTATTTTTTCAGACTTACGGCTATATTATAAAAAAGAATAACGGCAACCTTTTTCGAAAGGTTACCGTTATTTATTATTTCCAAATACAAAAGCCTTACCGGTTAATCAGCAACCAGGGGTCTTTAATAAGCTTTTCCGGATATTTCTGTTTGATCTGTTCACGAGCTGTCACAGCATCAGGACGATTATCAAAACTGCAAGCTACGACCCGAAACATCCCTTCGGCATTCTGAGCCAGGATAGCCGTATATCCGTCGGCAATAAGGCGGTCTCTCAAACCCATGGCATTCACTTTCTGGATAAAGCTTCCTACAATCACATTATATTCCTTAAGCAAAGCATCATTACCGTCCACGGCATTGATACGTTCCGAAGATTCACGGATCTGAGGCGTTTGTACCGGAGCAGCCGGTGTTGCAGGGGCCGGAGCTACCGGACGAAATTCAGGGTCGGCAATTTCTTCAGCTACAGTAGGTTTTTCCTGTGCTTTTTCATAAGCAGCTTTATAAGCGCTCTGACTGGGTTTACAAGAGGACATTCCGGCAATAAGTGCTACGGAAAGAATCCAAAACATACTCTTTTTCATCGTCTATTTTCTTTATAAATGATTATTCGTTTTAATCATACGGAGAACCTGTTCACCGCATATATGCGACTCCGTACCATCCGATACAAAAGTATAAAAAAATAATCGGAGAATATTATCCGGCATCATCTAAATTTTAATAAAATATTTCTCTTCTATAAAACACCTTTGGAAGAAGGTAGTTCATAATGAAAAACATCTCTTTTTACCGCCATTTTAAGAGCCCGGGCAAATGCTTTGAATATCCCTTCTATCTTATGATGTTCATTCGTTCCTTCCGCTTTGATATTTAGATTCATACGGGCGGAATCACTGAATGATTTAAAAAAATGAAAGAACATTTCGGTAGGCATATCTCCAATTTTTTCCCGGTGGAATTCTACATCCCATACCAACCAAGGCCTGCCGCCAAAATCAAGGGCGACTCTGCACAAACAATCATCCATTGGCAAACAAAAACCATAACGTTCTATCCCTCTTTTATTTCCTAATGCCTTATTTATAGCTTCACCCAGAACTATAGCGGTATCTTCTACCGTATGGTGCTCATCCACATACAGGTCACCCTTTGTATGTACATACAAGTCCATGCCTGAATGACGCCCTATCTGAGCAAGCATATGATCGAAGAACCCAAGTCCCGTAGATATATCGCACAATCCTTTTCCGTCCAGATTCAATGTTACCGAAATTTCCGTTTCCGAAGTTTTCCGGCTAACGGTAGCTGTACGTTCTCCGGCAAAAAGATATTCGGTTATCTCATCCCAATTCTCGGCGATCAACACACAACAGGAAGAGAGCCCTTCTTGCTCTAACCGATCGGCAGCATCGGCATCACTATTAAAATAAATGGCTTTACATCCCAAATTACGGGCCAGCATTATATCGGTAATGCGGTCACCGATTACATAAGAAGAAGCCAGGTCATAATCCTTACCATCCATGTAATGCTTTAACATCGCCGTCCCCGGTTTTCTGGTCGGTTTATTCTCTGCAGGAAAAGAACGGTCTATCAGTATTTCATCGAATGTAATGCCTTCTCCTTTAAATGCAGACAACATCTTATTATGTACAGGCCAAAAGGTTTCTTCCGGGAAGGAAGGTGTACCCAGGCCATCCTGATTGGTCACCATCACCCACTCGAAATCAAGATTCTTACGCATAAAAGATAAATTGCGGAATACACCGGGAATAAATTCAAGTTTATCCAGCGAATCGAGCTGGTAATCAACAGGAGGTTCTACGACTAATGTCCCGTCCCGGTCGATGAACAAACATCTTTTCAATATTTTCTTTGATTCATTTTCCATATATTGCAAGTGCTTCTACCAATATTCTGTTTTCTTCTGCATTCCCTACCGTTATACGCAAACAACCAGAACACAAAGTTATTTTATTACGGTTACGCACAATAATACCTTTATCTTGCAAGTAATTAT